>NZ_JAAHIE010000252.1:0-10480 GCF_010671945.1 Moorena sp. SIO4E2 | reverse complement strand
AGGAGACTATGGCTGTAGACTATTGACAAAAAAACCTTCGTATGTTATGGAAGCTTATACCCTTCAATTAAACCGGATGACATCTTCTGTCTTACTCAGGTGAGAGGTATCTCCATTCAGTTCCATCACCCACTGTTTTTCTTGGCGCACTAGTTTAACTAAACAGCACAAGGATGCTTTAATGTCTTGTGTGGCACCGACTAGTCCCTGAGTGGTTCCAACTACTGATGGTCCGTGACCAACCAGTAGTAAGTCTTCTGAAAATTGAGCGGTGATACGTTGTGCAGTTTCACCTGTTCGTTTCAGTAAAGCAACACTTGTTTCTGGATATTCAGGGATTACACAGGAAGTATAACTGGTGTCAATTCGCTGAAACTGCTTGTGCAATACTTCATTAGGCAGTCTTTCTGGTTCAGTTGCCATCCACTCAGGATTGAGCCATTCACTTAAACCCAACTCTAGCTTAATGGGTAAATCCAGAATTTCTGCGACTTGGTTAGCCGTTTGGACAGTTCGTAAAAACGGTGAGGCGAATATATGCCGAATTCCTTTTCCTACAAGGCGTTGACCCAGTTGCGCTGCTTGCAGTTCACCATCTATTGAAAGGGGTGGATCATAGGGTCGCTCTGCCTTGTTGAACCATTCGGGGTTAACAAAGTCAAGGCGGTTTCCGTGTCTGGCAATCCAAACAGTTTGGGTCATGTTACCTTACACCCTCTTCGGGAATTTAGTTAAGTTATGTTAATTTTATGAAAATGATTTAACTGGAATCCCACAAAGCTTATCATCTGGTTTGGAAAACCAGCAGGGTCTGCTTTAATTTTCTTAATTTAAATCTCACTGATAACGCCATCGAATTCAATGAAAACCGCTCAGGACTCTACAGATTTAGTTCGTACCTATTTAAAGGAAATTGGTCGTGTACCATTACTGACCCATGAGCAGGAAATTTCTTACGGGAAAAAGGTTAAGCAGTTAACAACCTTAAAGGAAGTCAAAGAGTCCCTTGTCCAACAGCTGGGTCGTGAACCTACGTTTTCTGAGTGGGCAACAGCATCTTGCCTAACGGATTCTCAGTTAAAGTCTAGCATCGCTGTTGGTGAATCCGCTAAACGCAAGATGGTGGAAGCCAATTTGCGATTGGTGGTGGCAGTGGCAAAGAAATACATTAAGCGTAATCTCGAGTTGCTGGACTTGATTCAAGAGGGAACCATCGGCTTGCAGCGGGGTGTAGAAAAATTTGACCCTACCAAAGGCTATCGTTTTTCTACCTACGCCTACTGGTGGATAAGGCAGGCAATTACTCGTGCGATCGCAGAAAAAGGGCGCACGATTCGCCTTCCTATCCATATTACTGAGAAGTTAAACAAAATCAAAAAAGCCCAGCGCCAACTTTCCCAAAAGCTGGGACGAACAGCTACTATCTCAGAATTGGCAATTGAGTTGAACCTCACACCTGATCAATTGCGAGAGTACTTCGAGCAAGCACGTCAACCCCTCTCTTTGGAGTTGCGAGTGGGGGATAACAAAGATACAGAATTGGTTGAGTTGCTCGAAGACACCGGTCCTGGACCAGAAGACTTTGTGAATCAATCGTTAATGCAGCTAGACTTAGAGAAATTCATGGATGATTTGACACCGCAGCAGAGGCAGGTGTTGAGACTCCGTTATGGCTTGGCAGAGGTCGAACCGATGACATTAGCCAAAATTGGTCAACACCTCAACATCAGCCGTGAACGAGTGCGACAAATCGAACGAGAAGCGATCGCTAAACTTCGTAAGCGTCAAGGGGATATGCGGGAATATATCCCAGCTAGTTAATTTGTGCTGAGTCGGTTTAGTCATGAGTCATGAGTCATGAGTCATGACTCATGACTCACAATCACCAATGACTAATGACCAATAGGTGAGAAAATCAGATCCTAGATGGTTCGGTTCCACCCACTTTGCCATGGTCATTTGCCTGTTAAAGTAATTAGAAATACGAAGCAGTAGAGCTAAACAGATAAACATCATCATTGGCTGCCGACTCTAGTAGAAAAACCGGAATTAGCCATCGCTAGGAGGTAAAACGGTGAATAACGCATCCAATCCCAATCATGTTCCTGAGTTCTTTGATAAAGATTCTGACAATAATTTACTCTGGCAGTATGTTCAATCGATGAGTCCAGAAACCATTACCCAGCTGTCTAGACCAACGTCTTCGGAAGTCTATCAGGTGATGGAAAACAATATTATGGGAATGTTGGGAAACTTGCCTTCCCAAGACTTTGGTGTAACTATCAGTACTAGCCGTGAGAATCTAGGTCGCCTTTTGGCTTCAGCCATGGTTAGCGGCTATTTCCTTAGGAACGCTGAACAACGTATGGTTTTTGACAAATCTTTGCAAATAGCTGAATCTCAATCTGTGGAGGAAAATTAGTCAAACCTTGGCCTAAAAGGGCTGAATCTATAGATTTTTGAGAGAAAATGCCCAATCGAATATCGGCAGACATCACCTGAGTCTGTCGGTTTCCATTATTGAGGAACAAAGAAGATCACTCTTGGACTGGTATGCCAGAGCTGGTCGAGATTTACCTTGGCGACGAAGTTGGGAACCCTATAGCATCTGGGTGTCTGAAATTATGCTACAGCAGACCCAGGTCAAAACGGTCATTCCCTACTATCACCGCTGGATGGAGCAATTTCCCACCCTCGAACATCTAGCATCTGCTGACTTACAGCAAGTCCTCAAAGCTTGGGAAGGTCTGGGATATTACTCCCGTGCTCGCAACTTGCACGCCTGCGCTAAAGTAATTATGCAGTCTCATGGTGGTGTTTTTCCCCAACAGCTGAGTCAGGTCTTAGCATTATCAGGGATTGGTAGAACAACAGCAGGTGGTATTCTCAGCGCTGCCTTCAATCAGCCAGTGGCTATTCTCGATGGTAATGTTAAACGAGTACTAGCACGATTGGTAGCATTGTCGATACCACCTGCCAAAGCCACTCAACAATTATGGAAGCGATCAGAAGCCTTACTGGATCATCAACATCCTCGAGAGTAAAACCTACGGAATAATGGATTTGGGAGCAACTATCTGTACTCGGAAAACTCCCAATTGCCCTGATTGTCCCTGGAAATCTTACTGTCAGGCTTACAATCATGGTATTCAATCTGAAATACCTATGCGAGAACCATCTTCTCCCCTACCCACAAAAAATATCGGTGTTGCTGTAATCTGGAACGACCAGGGACAAATTCTAATCGACCGCCGACCTGCAAAAGGCTTATTGGGTGGTCTTTGGGAGTTTCCTGGTGGCAAAATTGAGCTTGGTGAAACTGTTCCGGAATGTATTAAACGCGAAATTCAGGAAGAATTGGGCATTGAGATTGAGGTTGGTGAACACCTGATCACAATCAATCACGCCTACAGCCACTTTCGTGTTGTGCTAAGTGTACACCACTGTCGCCATCTCAGTGGTGTTCCGCAACCCATTGAATGTGATGAGATTCGCTGGGTCACCTTAGATGAAGTAGATCAGTTCCCCTTCCCCAAAGCCAATACTCAAATTATTGCGGCTTTGCGCTCTCAAGACTGAACAGCGATTACCTGATCGGTTCAACTGCTAAAGCGCTTTCAACCTTCAACCTTGGCCAATAGGCCACGCTACGGGAACAAACTTCAAACTTGGCCAATAGGCCACGCTACGGGAACAAACTTCAACCTTCAACCCCATTTGCTATCGATAAATCGGTAAGGTGAAGTTAAAACAGCTGCCACCCTTGATAGGTGAATCAACCCAAATGCGACCATAGTGGGCACGGATAATCTTTTGACATAGGGCTAAGCCCAACCCATAGCCTTCTATAGCTTCGTCTCGTTTAAGGCGGAAGTGGTCTTCAAAAATGCGATCGCGATTTTCTTGTGGTATACCAGGACCATCATCGCAAACGCTGACTTGAACTTTCTGGGTAGTACGGTGGATGGTAGAGACAGCAATTTTCCCCCCTTTGGGAGTATACTTAATGGCATTATCCAGCAGGTTAATTAGCACCTGACGCACCAATTCTTCATCGCCGTAGACAGGAGGCAAGTCTTGCGGGATGTCGGTTTGCACAAGTTGAGCTTTGAGCTGAAACTGTTCGTGCATCTGAACTAGAACGTCTTGGCAAAGTCTGCCCAAATTCAGTTTATGAGGTCGGATGTTGAATTCAGCATTACTTCCCTTCCTAGCTTGCAGCAGATCCACCACCATCCGGTTGATAGTGCGCAATTGATTACGAGCTTGCTCAAATAGCCGTTCCTTTAGCTGTGGCGTCAGCCCAGGTTTTCTAACATTCTGGGCTACTGGTTGCTCTAGCTGTAGGGTGTCCAACGCAATGGATACTGCTGTCAAAGGACTACGCAAGTCGTGAGCTAACATCGATATGACTTGGTCTTTAAATTGCAGCTGCTCAAGCAATTCTTCTCTATCTTTCTTCAGGCGAAATAGTTCGTCGGATAGTCGAATCAGTTCCAAGGCACAAGCTAGGGAACCAGCTGTCTCTGGTGATGTCTCAGCCGAGGAGTTAGATGAGCGAACAGTTGGTTGTAAAGGGAATCCTTGGGTAAGTTGGGTTTGGTTTTCTTCTATAGAGCGTTGCCAGCGGGGCCACCAGCTCTTCAGCTGGGCAACTAGATTACTACCTGCAAGGGTTTGTTTGGGTTTCGGATTAATCTTAATCAGTGCTGGGGTTGCTACTAGCTTAAAATGTTCAGCTAGATAGGGTTGTTCCCCAACATCCACAACCTTTAGTTCAAAGGGATACTCTGTCTTGAGAGTTTCCAGATAATGGTGGATAGACTGGAGCTGTTTACGGGAACCGGGACGTTCATCGACAAACAGCAGCAGTTGTAGAAAGGTTGGGGAGTTCGTGTGTGTTTGTGTAGCTGCCTGCATGCAATTTGGTGTTAGCACTCTTAACCAATAAGGCTGGAATAAGACTAAGATTTGTTATTTTTTGTTGGTGATGTGTGCTTCCTTACAATTTAATATCTATTTTATTATTTTATAGTCTCGGTACTAACCAGCCCTTTTCTGCCACTTTCCCGGTCTATTTGAGACTAAAATCTTAAAATAATGTAACATTATCGCGGATTGCGTCAGTTCTCCTTTAAAAACCTATCCACGGCTGCTACTTGATCATGGCTATTGGCTACGTTGCTCTTGTCCTTCACGCCCATTTACCGTTTGTTAGGCATCCAGAAAGTGATTATGTTCTAGAAGAAGAGTGGCTATTTGAAGCCATTACTGAAACCTATATTCCCCTACTACATGTTTTTGAGGGATTAAAGCGGGATGGGATTGACTTCAAAATAACCATGAGTATGACACCAACTTTAGTGTCAATGCTACGGGATCCACTACTACAAGAACGTTATGAGCGCCATCTGTCACTGCTCGAAGAACTAGCCAAGAAGGAGGTTGAGCATAATCAGCATAATGGTCATATCCGTTACCTAGCCCAACATTATGTTCAAGAGTTCAGCACTATTCGCCAAACATGGATACACTATGAAAGGGATTTAGTCAAGGGATTTAAAAAATTTTTAGACAGTAATAACCTGGAAATTATCACCTGCGGTGCTACCCATGGCTATTTTCCTCTGATGAAGATGTATCCCCAAGCAGTTTGGGCTCAAATTCGGGTGGCTTGTGAACATTATGAGCAAAACTTTGGCTGTCCGCCCAAGGGCATCTGGTTACCGGAATGCGCTTACTACGAAGGGATGGAGGAGATGCTAGCAGATGCTGGTTTGCGCTATTTTATGATGGATAGTCATGGTATTCTCTACGCTCGTCCCCGACCACGTTTTGGTACCTATGCCCCCATTTATACTGAGACAGGAGTTGCTGCATTTGGTCGTGACCATGAGTCATCCCAGCAGGTGTGGTCCTCGGAAGTCGGGTATCCAGGGGATCCAGTATATCGGGAATTTTACAAGGATTTAGGCTGGGAAGCAGATTATAATTACATTAAACCTTATATTATGCCCCATGGAAAGCGGAAGAATACGGGTATAAAGTATCACAAAATTACAGACCGTGGTACAGGATTAGGGGAAAAGCAACTGTATGATCCGTATTGGGCAAAAGACAAAGCTGCGGAACATGCTGGAAATTTCATGTTTAATCGCCAGCAGCAGGTTAAACATCTAGCAGCAATAATAGAGCGTTCTCCAATTGTGGTGTCTCCCTATGACGCAGAGTTATTTGGTCACTGGTGGTACGAAGGTCCTTGGTTTCTGGATGTCTTGCTCCGTAAGTCGTGGTATGACCAGAACACCTATGAAATGACTCATTTGGCAGATTATTTGCGGAATCATCCGATCCAACAAGTCTGTAAGCCTTCTCAATCTAGCTGGGGGTATCAGGGGTTCCATGAATACTGGCTCAATGAAACCAATACCTGGATTTACCCTCATCTGCACAAAGCCACAGAACGGATGATTGAGCTGTCAAAGTTGGAAGCTACAGACGAGTTGGAGTGGAAGGCATTAAATCAAGCAGCGCGAGAGTTACTACTAGCGCAATCGTCAGACTGGGCATTTATTATGCGCACCGAGACAATGGTTCCTTATGCAGTTAGACGAACGCGATCGCATTTGATGCGGTTTAATAAGCTTTACGATGATATCAAGCTGGGCAAGATTGATGCAGGCTGGCTGGAGAAGGTCGAGGAGATTGACAATATCTTTCCCAAGATTAACTATCGCGTTTATCGTCGAGTTTGAATTATCCCCACACAATCGTTGGAAGATACAAGAAGATACAATAGTGAACGTTCCCTAAGCCAATCAAAATCCATGACGCCTTCTGAGTTAGATACTCCTCCCCAGGAAAGTTTGGATACTCTCAAAGACCCTGAGACCTATCTCGACGAGGTACCTAATGATGTCGAGATGTCTCTGTTCGACCATTTAGAGGAGTTGCGAAAGCGGATTTTTTACTCGCTGATTGCTGTATTTTTGTCCATGGCTGGCTGCTTTGTCGCAGTTAAGCCGATTGTTCAGTTGCTGGAAATTCCAGCTAGGGGGGTCAAGTTTCTGCAACTGGCTCCAGGGGAATACTTTTTTGTGTCCTTGAAAGTGGCTGGCTATAGTGGCTTACTGGTGGCTAGTCCTTTTATTCTTTACCAAATCCTTCTATTTGTTTTACCAGGGTTGACTCGCCGGGAGCGACGCTTCATTGGACCTGTGGTTTTAGGCTCAACGGTTCTGTTTTTCCTAGGCTTGGTATTTGCCTACATTGCTCTAATTCCTGCTGCTCTGAATTTCTTTATCAGTTACGGAGCAGATGTAGTAGAGCAGTTGTGGTCAATTGATAAGTATTTTGAATTTGTCTTACTGTTGATGTTTAGTACTGGCTTGGCATTTCAAATCCCAGTTATTCAAATGTTACTGGGATTTTTGGGAATTGTTTCTTCCAAGCAAATGCTTTCTGGTTGGCGCACGGTTGTCCTAGGAGCAGCTATCTTGGGAGCAGTGCTGACTCCTTCGACAGATCCTCTCACTCAAAGTTTACTGGGGGGTGCTGTACTTGGTCTATATTTTGGTGGGATTGGAATGGTGAAGTTGGTCGGCAAATAATATTAAGTCAGGTTAATCAACCCGCTATCAAAACTACCATCGGGCTATTGAATGTTGGCTACAAATACCTTCTGGGAATAGGGAATAGGGAATAGTAGTCTAATTACCAATGACCAATTACTAACTAACTAACTATCTTTAGCATTATTGTCGCTAATTCATCATAGTAATAAGTCATGGCACAATCATGACTTATTACTATTGAGAAACAGATAATAAATGCTCTTTGTTACAAGTTGATGCTAATTTTAATTTCCCTTATGCTGAAAGCTTTACTGGGAATTACTTTAACAGTTAAAAAAACTGTTTATAAAGTCAAATAATTGCCCAGTAAGGCGATAATTGATTTGGGCGGTTATTTAGCATAATATCTATGGAAGAGCCATTATCAATGTATGTAAAAACGTAGCCTACTAAAGATAATTACTATTAGTAAACTGTGTCCCTTTAACGCCAATCCTCCCAATTTTGATTAAAAATGGACGTGTCTGGGAAAGCGGTGGGATTACCGTTTTTTTCTAACTGCTGGCGTAGAGCTTGGAGTTGGGTTTGTTGGAAGAGGGGTTCTTGTACAAGCTGGTAAGGTGCTATCCCAGTTTCTAAGGAAAAAGCAGCGGTTGTACCAGCAGCAGCACCGGATGACCATTCAAAGGAATGCACGCGATAAGCAGCAGCGGCAATGTGACTGGTAGCAATACTTTTACCTGCTACTAATAGGTTGTCAATTTTCTGGGGAATTATCGCTCGCAGGGGAATTTGGAACGGATAGGCTTGACCTGCTCCCCGCCGTTCCCCTTGACGCTCGGTGTTTCCTGGGGTTTCTGCTGGACTTAAGGTCATACAAGGATGAAAGTCGATGGCATAGTGACCAATACCCACAGAATCAGGATAGATAGTAGAGCGACTGCGTTGGCTGACTTGATCTGGCTGGATTTTACCTTGAATCACAGAGGGTGCTTCTAATCCAGCCAATACTGCCCACAAGCGGCGATATTCGTCTGGTGAGAGAGTCTGCCGATAATACTCATCCTGGTAGTCACGGCGGGAAATATCCACTTCAGATATAGTAAAGCCTTGAGGATAGCCAAAGGAAGGGCGTCCAATAATCCGCCTTCCTTCCCTGATATAGGGATACTTAGACAACCCATGCATTGTCCCCATCGGAGAATCTAACCCGGTTAGATAGCGGTGATTGGGATGAGGCTCTTTTACCCCATCCCCAAGCTGGGAGTCGGTAGTCCCTGCCACTAGCCAATAGTAATAACCGAGAGCATTTTCTTCTCCTTTCCGTAGACTTTCCGTGCGCAAGCCTCCCATCCAGCCACCAGGAGCCAGTTGACCACTGGTTCGTAATTGGCGACGGGTGTACACTAGATTATCTTCTGAAGTGCCAGGACGATAATCATTACCCCATGTCCAGTTTTGCATGGAAATATCTCCTGGAGTAGGAGCAGTAACCCCCCATCGGATCCGTTTACCCCGCTTAGAACTCCAAATTCGCCGATAGGTGAATACTCCTTCAAAGTCCGCTAGCCGTTGTAATTCATAGCTGTAGTAGGGTTGGTATTGCGGGTAAAACGAAGGCATTTCTTGGGTTTGAGGCTCCTTGGTTTGCTCCATGGCAAAGGTGTAGGTAAAGCCTTGGGTGCAATAGGGGTCGTCAGTAGCACTAGATGCGGAAGGGTTTAGGTAGGAGCGGGAGTCAATCCCCAACTGGTAGGGAACGTCAGCTAGGGCAATAATTTCACCAGTTTCTGTTGCGTCGATAATATACCAATTAGAACTATTGTCTTGGGTCTGTTGGGGGACAATGCGCAAAATGCTTTTCTCAAAGCGGGAGGAATTCTCGTAGCTATACCAATCTTCAATGGTTTGAGATAGGGGAAAAGTGTTCAGGCCAGGAGCATCAGCAGTACTTTTGTGTTGAATAGCAATCACACTGTCAATAGTTTTGCCATCGGCGCTAATCTCTAGTTCCTTAACTACAGTAGAGGGAAACCATTTTAATCTCCCTTTTCCCCGTTTGGCCGCCTTTCGTAAAATATTAAACAGGATTTGGTGAGCATCACGGGGTAGAAAACAGGATTCACTTACCCAGCAGTCCCCAGGATTGAGTTGACGGTAGTAGCGTTTGATGCGATCGCGTAATTCTAGATAGCCCTTAGGATAGAATAAACGCGATCGCTGAGTGGGTCGTTCATCCAGAGCAGAGGTTCCCTGGGCAGAAATTTGTCCCCCTACCCAGTCGGTAATCTCAGTCAAGCACACCGTTTGCCCTGCCAATAAGCCTTCATAGGCAGCCGCCGCACCAGCCAATCCACCTCCAATCACTAAGATTTCACACGATTCGGTTTGGTCTGGAGTTCTAGGGGGAGCTGCTATACCAGGAGATGGAGTAAACCCTAGTAATGATATGAATACGGAAATACGGACAAGCGATCGCTTCATGATTCGGAATAGTCAGTAAAATCTTTGACGATAAATTACCCTAACTTATCAATACTGTCATCTCCCAAACGTTGTATCAATTATGCCATGGCATGTCAAAGCACCCGAAAAATAAACGGATAGCGATAGGGCTGATTAGGATTTTCCAGCACCTTGACTAAGGCAATTATGGACATAATTAGACTGACAAGCCCTAATATAATTAGCAGCGGAATCCCAATAATCACCACAGTCAGTATCAGACAAATCACCCCATATATATAAAGGCAAATGTGAAAATTCAGAGCTTCTTTCGCATTTTCTTTGACCACTGAGTCTTCGGTGACCAAAAAAATGACTATCGGGATGGCAATAGAGACCACCAGAGAGCTAAAAAATATTGAGCCATGACATAACAGTGATAAAAGCTTTCGTTGATCCAT
>NZ_JAAHIE010000251.1:0-10482 GCF_010671945.1 Moorena sp. SIO4E2 | reverse complement strand
TCTGTACTAGCTAATGGTTCTGAAGTAACTAGTCAGGCTAACGCTGCTTACGTCACCCACCTACCAGTTTTGAAAAAGGGAACAGCCGGTGAAGCTGTCCGCTTTCTCCAGCAGTTCTTAAATTGCTACATCGACTATTATTTGGTTATTGATGGACAGTTTGGCTCCCAAACAGAACAGGCAGTAAGGAATTTCCAAAGCGACTACAACTACCAGGGCAAATCTAATCCTGACTACTTGATTGTTGATGGGATTGTCGGTAAAGAAACCTATCGTGCCATTGGTAATATGTTTTGCTCTCACGGGGTGACAAGCAGCCAGAACCTAAGAGACAAGGAGGGTTGTAGCAATTAACCCTGGGGAAAAAATCAAGGGATTTCATCCCGACCGTCTATGATAATGATAATCTAACACCACTGGGGTAGTACCATCGCTACTACCCCAGTGGTGAGTTGATGTTCTGTGTTAACAAACCAGTGTCTTCACAATGGCTGATGATTAATGGTAAAAAAATCTCGGTCTGTATCATGAGTAATGACCGAGAAAATGTTAAATCAATTACTATCTTATCAACAACATCTCCAGCTTTACTTAAATCACAAACAAATCCTAACTTTTAAAGTGTTACTAGTTTCCTTACTGCCAGCTCACAAACAAGTAACACTTTAAAAGTTAGCGGCTTATTTACCTTTACCTATTCTTTATGAAAGTCGTCGGCGACATTTACAAATCTTCTTGAGTCTTAAAAAGATTAGTGTACCATTAATCTGCTTTCCAATTATTAAATATTTCGTCAACAATCATTTCTAAAAAGGAATTCGTATTCTGGTTATCATTGATGGAACTAAGTGGCAAGATAACAATCTATTAATGGTGAGTGTCAGCTATCAGAAAAGAGCCATACCAGTGTACTATAAATTATTAAAAAAGAAAGGTAGTAGTAATAAGCGTGGAGCAAATTGCTGTACTACGTCCAGTTATTAAGATCTTCAAAGATTATCAAATAGTAGTCATAGGAGACAGAGAGTCTCAAGTTTACCTCTGAACAGCCCCCGTTAAGGGGGTTTTTTGATGCTAACATAATCCCATAAAGTACCGAACGGCTATTTGGTCTATACAGCTCGTTACTGTTAGTAATTAATCCAATTTAGCGTTATCTTGTACTCTCTGTAACAAACACAAGGGCAGGGATCTAGCCTCGGTTGCACCAGGGGTAAATTGTCCCTGGTGCATCTCATATTTGTAAAAAAGAAGGGGCGGGGGCGCGGGAAGTGTGGGAATTTTTGCCTAATTTCATCCATTGAGATGCACCCAATTGTCCCTGACACTGAAACGGCTACAAGTTAGATGGCAAGAGGGGTTTGAGAGGTGAAGTGGGTTTAATGGGGTGAGTCGATCGACAAAAATTGGTGCTAACTCGAAAAATTCCAAAATAGGGTTTTGAGATCGTCTTAAGGGTGTAGAGACAAAAGACAGAAAATAAAAACTTTGTCCAATGTCGAAACCTGAAAAGGTTTTCCTAGTAAACGTCAAATCATCAAGGAAAATAAATCAATCATGGGAACTAACACTATCAATTCTAACTCTGTACTAGCTAATGGTTCTGCAGCAGCTAATGGTTCTGCACTAGCTAATGGTTTGGCACTAGCTAATGGTTCTGAAGTAACTAGTCAGGCTAACGCTGCTTACGTCACCCACCTACCAGTTTTGAAAAAGGGAAAAGCCGGTCAAGCTGTCCGCTTTCTCCAGCAGTTCTTAAATTGCTACATGGGCTATTATTTGGTTATTGACGGACAGTTTGGCTCCCAAACAGAACAGGTAGTAATGAAGTTCCAAAGCGACTACAACGAAACCCTCTACGAATCTGATCCTAACCACTTGATTGTTGATGGGATTGTCAGTAAAAAAACCTATCGTGCCATCGATGATATCTTGACTCTACGGTCATGCTAAATAAACACTTTGGCAAAGGGACTGAGGCCGTGGGCCAAACGCGAACGGAGCAGGGGAAAGAGGCCGTATTCAGAAAATTTTGCTAGTTAAATAGCCTAAGAACCCTTGTACCGTAAGCTTTCTGAGTTTTTTAACTGTCGGTTTAGCATAAAAGGTACTGAAGAACCAATATCTTTTGCTAAAGATCCCGAATTAGTGCGTTCGCGTAGCGTGACCTACGGTCAATCGCGAAGCACTGCCCTTTGGGCTAATCCCTGATCTTGTCGGGTGCGTTAACCAAGTGTAACTGAGATCTTGCACCATTGTCATTAATCGTAGGGTGGGCAGTGCCTACCAAGGCGCTTTGCAAGCTTCATTATCTGTCTGGTGCACTGCCCACCCTACATGAACCAAGCTTATTGAGAATGGTGCAAGATGTGAGTGTAACGCACCTCTTTAACTGTCAGTAATACTTTCCCATAGCAGCTCTTTGCTGAGCATCGCTTATCCTAGGGTTAACACTCCCATGGGAAAATCCACAACTAAACGCTTTGTTCGTAACCACAAAACACCTAAAAGACTATTGACCAGTTCATTTCCGCGTAACACTTCAACCGTAAACTCCTCTTCCTCAATAACTACCTTTACCTCATATAGCGTTTTTATTTGAGATGTGAACATAGGATTGATATAAAAAGGGAACAGGGAACAGCGGATCTGGGAACAGGGAACAGTAGTCAAGATATCCGAGCAGTTTTTGGTATTATGATAAATCAGCAGTAAACGGGAGCAGGTCAAAGTTGCAGAACAAAAGTACTATGTCCCATTAGCGGAAGCAATTACCCATGAGGGGGCTATAGATAATGTACAAATATAAATAAGTAAATGCTCCCCCTATTACCTATTACCTATTACCTATTACCTATTACCCAAATTTAGTACTTTGGTTCTGCATAAGTGACATGCTTCCGCAGTAAACCCTGTATCTAACAGTGCCATAACGGGAAAAATCTCCCCATCAGCAGACATCAAGCCAATTTCAAAAAATAACTCCCCTCGACTATTAAATTCACCTTGGATCATATTCTGCCACAAGTTCCCGTTTCATTAATTTGCATAATAATACACTTTTTACCTGGATGTTTAGAACGGGATTTGGAAAGTGCTACCTTTTCATCTTTATCGATAAAATACTCTCCACTATCAGATTCAATAATAATAAACCAATCATAATGCTCTTGAATCAACTCTGGTTGTACTCGCTCAAAGAGCTCTCGACAACGCTTATAAAACACTGCATCTTCTGCTTTAATTCTGGCTTTTTCTTCAGGAGACAGTCGTTTCTCCGGAAAAACCTGTCCTCGCCTTACAGTGTGATGGGAAGATGATTGTGTCATTGGTTTTACGACCTAGGAATCACTTATAGCAAAGGGAACAGGGAACAGGGAACAGGGAGTAGGGAGTAGGGAGTAGGGAACTTCGGATCAAAAATTATTACAATCCATTTTAGATGGTGCGTTACATTTCATTAACGCACCCTACAACTATTATTGGTCAGACAAAAACCGGGAATAATAACACCAGCCATGAGGATTATTTGGGTACTGCTCAGTAAATTGCTTCAATATAGCCACGCTTTTTGCTGATTCTCCTCGCAACCGATAATAGTCAGCCTGTAACTTATGAGCATCAGCGGAGTGGGGAGCCAGTTTCAATACAGCATTAACTATCTTTTTAGTCTGCTTTCCTTCTTTACCCAATACTAATTTCATCCGGCAACGATAGGCCAAGCGTCGTTTTAAAACTGAGTAATCACCAGGGGCTAACTGTTCTGCTCTACTTAACCTCAACTCTGCTGACTGAAAATCACCCAGTATTAGGAGTGCATCATAACTGTGAATCATAGCAACAATATCATCTGGCTGAAGTAACAAGATTTGCTCAAAAGCTTTCAGAGCAGCGTGAGCATTATCCAGTTCCATCTCAACTCGCCCCCATGCTAACCAGTGAGAGGGATTTTCTGGCTCAGAAGATGCGGCTGTCTCAAAGGCTTTTACTGCTTTCTCTGGCTGACGGCGACAGACCTCTATCAAACCCCGGATATGATGCCCAGTAGCAACATTACTGGATAATGGCAAAGCACTCTCATAAACCTCAATTGCCTTAGCCACCTCTCCCATCAACTGTAAAAGTTTCCCCAGTTTCAACCTTACCTGAATTAATTGAGGTTGCCGCTGAATAACTTGGTCATACTCCTTAACAGCCTGCTCCCAGTTTCCACTTTTATAGAGCAAATCAGCCAATTCCAACCGTTTTTTCCATCCAGAGGGATACTGCTGCACATAGTTAGTTAAGGTTTTCAACTTCTGCTGTTTTCGGGTGGTTTTTTTATCTAATACCAGTTGTACATTTAACTGGACCTTTGAAGACTGGGATAAGGTTACCAAACAGGGGTTAGTGTTTCTAGACATATCGCTGTTACCTCATAATTAATTTTATCATTAATTTGCTCAAAATGGCACTCTTTTGTTGTCGCATTTTGAGATGGAATAACTGATTTTTTAGTTTTCACTTCATCCCAACTATCATCCTTTTCAATATCTTTTAACAAGGGGTGATAATCATCTATGCCTGATAGATACCGCTTCAACTGCTTTTCCATAATTGCTCGCCCCTTTTGAATGCGTTTGTAAACGTTATCCACCGAGAGAGCAAGTTTTTTGGCAATGTCTGGGTAGGGTATATCTTGGTAAAAATGCAGCACAAAAGGCTCTCGCAGTTGGGGAGACAGAGCGTCTATTTCACGGCGGATGTACATTCGTAACTCGCGACGGAGAAGAGCTGACTCAGGAGAGTAATCACTAGAAGCTAATGTCTGGTGTTCTCCCCCTGCCATTTCTTCAATGCTCTCCATACCGATTGCACCTCTGTGGCGTTTTCGATGCAGATCTACGCACAGGTTATGAGTCATTCGAGTTAGCCATGCTTTGGGATTAGTAATTTTTTCGGCGTGGTGTGGTAGTTTCTCCCATGCCTTGATTCTGGCCAGACTTAATGCTTCTTCAGCATTGGTGCGATCGCCTCCCATCCAAGTTACGCACCGACCGTAAAGATAGTCTTGATTGACCAGCCATAACTGCCAAAAGGCAGTGCGATCGCCAAGAGATATACTTTTTAATAGATTAATCTCGTCTAATTTTGTTTCTGTTTTCATTTTTTTTTAGGGAATCGGGAATCGGGAATCGGGAATCGGGAATCGGGAATCGGGAAAAAATTCGTAAGCATTCAGCTATCAGCTATCAGCCGTCAGCTATCAGCTAATGCGCTACTTAAGGTGCTACACCGAACAGCTTTTGAATAAAACAAGTAAGCATTGGTTTAATCTCTGTTACGTCAGCACCTCAAGTAGCGTGAGCCATTCTTAGCCTGGCTATTCCCGTAGCCTAGCCTTTGGCCTTTGGCCTTGGCTGACGGCTGACGGCTGAATGCTTACAAAAATTCTGTGTACCTCATAGCTAGGAAAAACGCTATATATATTAATGTTAATACTGCATCACTTCTTTTTGTTTAGCGTAAATGTTTTTCAGGTGCTTCTTAACAGTATTGATGCTGATACATAGCTGCTGTGCAATTTCTTCGTAAGTAAAGTTCGCTTTTTTAAGTAACCATACTTCCTTCTCCCGGTGACTTAACCCATATTTAATAGCATCAGTGATAGCGGAATTCTTGGTAGATTGATGTTTATCTTCTAGGGTGAATAACAGATAAGGATCTCGGGATAATTCTAACGTTAACCATCTAACCCTAACCCGAAATTTAACTGACTTATCCACGTTAATTTCAGCTTCGAGAATTAGTTTGCGATCGCCAAACAACTCACGACTATCAATTAATGATTCGCAAACTCGCCAAATTGCCTGAGGGATAGAATTTATCGGTGACTTACCTTGAGAGATTTGAGAGCACATTCGACGTCCAGACTCATTGGCATGAAACAACTTTTTGTTAGTATTTAGAATCAGCACCCCATCAACAAAGCCTTCAATAATTGCTTTGAGCAGTAATGGCAAACCTTCTTCTGAATCTAACTCTGGCTTACTGCTTTCGGGTTTAGTAGCTTCTTCTTTGATTGATTGTGGTAAACTTAAATAGTGTTTAACAGAATCTAGTTTTTTATCCGGTTTATGAAGTTCAGATGTGCTTGAAGCCGCCACTTGGTTAACATCAATACAAATGGGTTTGGTCAAGAGTTTTTGATTAGTCATGGTGAAATGTGATTATGATAAATTACTTGGGGTTATTTCAAATGCCATCGAGCAACTAATTGGTTGTTTTCCGTTTTCCATTTAGCGCTCAAATTATTTCGATTTTTAGCAGTCCACTGGGGCTGCTGAAATTATTATCAAAGATAAATTCGCTGTAATCAGCTAGGTTATCTAGTCCAAGGAAGTTGAGCCAAATTTCTAACAATAGCCATAACGTTGTTCTTGCCAACAGTTTTTTATAGAGCACATTCATGGTTTTATTTAGGATAAAATTACTAGAATATATAGCAGTTGTTTGACTCAGTGGTGCGTTACGGGCAGCAACCTAACCCGGGCGTTGAGGCTGAAAATTAGGGTGAGCGCCCCTAACGCACCCTACAGAACTATTGCCTATTGCCTATTGCCTTTTGCCTTCAATTGCTATATATTCATCAAACCCCACTGCATACTGACTTACCGCCTGAGATGATCTGACTTGTGACTAACTTGTGACGAACTTGTGACTGAATTTTCCTCTGTCAATGGTATAATCCCTACAGTCAGGATCCCATCAGCCATGCCCAGGTCGCTCAAAGTCCGTAAGGAGTGCATTGAAAAAGTTAAACTGGCAGTCAGGCGTAACGGTTTTCAGAGCCAGAGGGCTTTGGCTGAAGATGTGGGGTTTGCCTTAGCCACAGTCAGCAACTTCCTGACCGGTAAACCCGTTGACTATATTACTTTTGAAGAACTTTCTCAGAAATTGTCACTGGAATGGAGAGCCATTGCCAATTTGGATGTTGACCTGCCATCCCAGGCTGTAGATGATGTACTATCCCAGACTGTAGAGGACCTGCCATCCCAGACTGTAGATCAAAAGCCACAGATCACAACCTCCCCCAAACGCCAAGACTTGGGAGAAGCAATTGATGTTACCAATTTCTACGGGCGCAAGGAAGAATTAGCCACACTCAAACAATGGATTATTAATGACCATTGCCGACTGATTACCTTAATTGGCATGGGTGGAATTGGTAAAACAACTTTGTCTGTCAAGTTAGCCCAGCTTCTACAATCGGAATTTCAGTACCTGATTTGGCGAAGTTTGCGTAATGCGCCACCCATTCACGAGCTTTTGACCGACCTGATTGGGTTTTTGTCCGATCAGCAAGAAACCACTTTACCCGAAAACTTAGATGGTAAAATATCCTGTTTAATCGACTATCTGCGGGCAGAGCGTTGTTTGTTGATCTTAGATAATGTAGAGTCAATTCTATCCCCTGACCAACGGGCAGGAGCCTATCGCCCAGGATATGAAGGCTATGGGCAGCTGCTCAGAAGCTGGGGCGAGACTAACCATCAAAGTTGTCTGGTGTTGACCACTCGGGAGAAACCCAGAGAAATTAGGAATAAAGAAGGTGTAAACGCTCCCATTCGTTCCCTGAGGTTACCTGGCTTAACAGAGGGAGAAGGGGAGAAAATTCTCGCCGAAAAAGGCTTTTCTGTCTCAAAAGACGAATGTCAAGCACTGGTAGAGTTTTATGGGGGCAATCCTTTAGCCTTGAAGATTGTTGCCACCACAATTTATGAGTTGTTTGACGGCGATGTGGCTCAGTTTTTAGAAGAAGGCACTATTGTCTTTGGTGATATTTCCGATTTAATGGACCAGCAGTTTAATCGCTTGTCAACTATAGAACAACAGGTGATGTACTGGCTGACCATTAATCGAGAATGGGTCTCATTTAAGGAGCTACAAGGGGACATTATTCCGGTTGTTTCATTCAAACATTTATTAGAAAGCTTAGAATCTCTACAATTGCGCTCAATGATTGAGAAGACTTCGGGAAAATTCACTCAACAACCCGTGGTGATGGAGTATGTCAGCGATCGCTTAATTGAACAGATTTTTCAAGAAATTCAAACGGGAGAAATAGCACTATTGGAGCGCTGTGCCTTAATCAAAGCCCAAGCCAAAGATTATCTGAGAAATGCCCAAATTGAGCTGATTCTAAAACCGATTACCGAACAACTCCTCAACCTGCTTGGTCTCCCGGAAAATGTGCAAAACTATTTGAATCAAATTTTATCAAAACTGAAGTCTTTTCCCCCTCGAAAACCAGGATATGCCGGGGGGAATGTTGTCAATTTACTCTGGCAGCTTGATCTTGACCTGAGTGGCTATGATTTTTCTAACTTAACGGTTTGGCAAGCTTACCTACAGGGCATGAATTTGCATCGAGTCAACTTCGCCAATGCCGATTTAAGTAAGTCGGCTTTGACTCGCACCTTAGGGGGGGTTTTATCAGCGACCTTTAGCCCAGATGGGAAACTCCTGGCAACCAGTGTTGATAATGAGATTTGGTTGTGGGATGTTGCCAACATTAAACAAATTATTACCTGCAATGGTCATACCGCTTGGGTGCAATCCCTGGCTGTTAGTCCAGAGGGAGAAATTTTAGCCAGTGGTAGTAACGACCAAACAATCAGGTTGTGGAATGTCCACACCGGGCAATGTCTGAAAACACTGCGAGGTCATACCAGTTGGGTGCAATCCCTAGCTTTTAGTCCAGAGGGAGAAATTTTAGCCAGTGGTAGCCATGACCAAACGGTAAAGCTGTGGAATGTCCACACCGGAAAATGTCTGCAAACCTTGTCAGGCCATAGCAATCCAGTATTTTTTACTACCTTCACCCCCAATGCACAAACCTTGGTCACTGGGGGCGAAGACCAAACTGTGAGAGTCTGGGATGTCAACACTGGTTCTTGCCTGCAAGTCCTAGAAATCCCGATCAATTGGGTATTATCGATTGCCCTTAGCCCAGATGGAGAAACATTGGCAACTGGAAGTGATGGCACAACGGTAAAATTTTGGGATTTAGCCAGTGGTGAGTGTATTAAAACCTTACCAGACTACAACAGTCATGTGTGGTCAGTTGCTTTCAGCCCAGATGGTAAAACACTGGTGACGGGTAGTGAGGATACAACGGTTAAAATCTGGGACGTGGCAACCGGGAAATGTCTGCAAACGTTGCACGAGTATAGCAATTCCCCTTTAGGCAATAGCTACGCTTCACGGATTTGGTTGGTTGCTGTTAATCCCGATGGTCAAACCTTGCTGAGTGTGAGTGAAAACCAAACCATGAAGTTATGGGATATCCACACGGGACAATGTTTAAGAACAGTGGATGGGTATAGTAATTGGATCTTATCCGTTGCTTTTAGTCCAGATGGTGAAATGTTGGCCAGTAGTAGCGAAGACCAACGGGTAAGATTGTGGGATATTGATAGGGGGCAATGTCTACAAACCTTGTCAGGACATACTAATCTGGTCTCATCGGTCACTTTTGCTCCCAAAGACGATCAGATTCTGGCCAGTAGCAGTGACGACACAACTATCAAACTTTGGGATGCAAATACAGGAGAGTGTTTGCAAACACTGTGGGGACACGATAGTTGGGTGCATGCGGTCAGCTTCAGTCCAGAGGGAGAAATTTTAGCCAGTGCCAGTCGTGACCAAACGGTAAAGCTTTGGGATTGGCATACGGGAGAATGTCTGCACACCTTAGAAGGGCATATTCACCATGTCAAAACTATTAGTTTCAGTCCCTGCGGTAAAATCCTAGCCAGTGGTAGCCATGACAACACGATCAAACTTTGGGATGTCAGTACGGGAACCTGTCTACAAACATTGCCAGGTCAAGGGGATTGGGTTTTATCGGTTGTGTTCAGTCCCGGTGGAAATCTGCTGGCGAGTGCCAGTGGAGACCAGACGATTAAACTGTGGGATGTTGAGACGGGGCAATGTCTACAAACCTTATCCGGTCACACATCTAGAGTCAGAACAATTGCCTTTAGTCCAGATGGCAAGAGTTTAGCCAGTGGCAGTGATGACCAGACTGTTCAACTGTGGGATATCAGTACAGGTACTGTTCTCAAACTATTTCAGGGACACCACAAAGCAATCCGGTCAATTGCCTTTAGTCCTAATCGTCCTGTGTTAGTGAGTAGCAGCGAAGATGAAACCATTAAGCTTTGGGATGTGGAAACCGGTAAATGTGTAAAAACCCTGAGAATTGATCGACCCTATGAAGGGATGAATATTAAAAACGCCATTGGTTTAACCAAACCTCAGAAAAACACGTTAAAAGCTCTAGGTGCAGTAGAGAAAGGCTAAGAGGCAAGAGGCAAGAGGAACCCACCCCTAACCCCTCCCAGGAGGGGAAGGCAAGAGGCAAGAGGAACCCACCCCTAACCCCTCCCAGGAGGGGGAGGCAATAGGCAAGAGGAACCCACCCCTAACCCCTCCCAG
>NZ_JAAHIE010000250.1:6710-10502 GCF_010671945.1 Moorena sp. SIO4E2 | reverse complement strand
GGTAAGCAAAATCCTAGCAGAGGAGAACATTGATACAGGCGCAGTGTGGGTAAGTAAGCTAAAGCCATCAGTAACCATGTCACAAAGGATGCGATCGCATTCAGCCAATGTCCAGTCAAAACACTAAGGATCAAACCAATCGGGGCTACTAGATAAATTAACGTCATTGCCATCACCGTACCCACTAATAGCCATGGGGAATACTCTAGTTGGGTAAAAGCCGTGCGAGCAATCATGTTCCAGATACTCGCTAAAGAAGGATATGGTCGTAAGCTGCGAGTTGATTGACTTAGCCCTAACCAAATCCCACCAAACCCAGGGCGTTGCTGATTGGTTTTGCTAAAGCCCCCTAAATCCCCCAACTTTGGGGGACTTTGAGAGTTTTGTTCCCCCCAAAATTGGGGGGCTAGGGGGGCGAAACTTTTTGTATTACTGGATTTAACTGCTTGAGCTAGGGCACAATCATCGATTAATGCTTGACGCACTACCTCAATCCCACCGATGCGGTTTAAGGCTTGATGGCGAATTAAAATACATCCTCCAGCCGCAGCCGCAGTGGATTTTGTCGGGTTATTGACCCAAGCAAAGGGATAGAGTTTTTGAAAGAAGAAGACAAAAGCAGGAATAAGAAGTCGTTCCCAAAAGTCTTGGCATCTGAGCAACACCATTAGGGAAACTAGATCCAAATTTTCCATCTCGGCTTTGGTTACCAGTTGACGGAGATTGGCTGGATCATGCTCTATATCAGCATCGGTAAATAAAAAATAATCTGGGGCTGGGGTTTGCTGCTGCCCATAACGAATGCCTTGTTCTAAGGCCCAGAGTTTACCAGTCCAGCCAGGGGGTAACGTTTGACCGGATAATACTTCTAGTTGGAATCGTTCGGAGGATTGGTTGCTTTCCTCGGCAAGGGCTTGAGCAATGGTCGCTGTTTGATCAGTGCTTTGGTCATCTACTACAATCACCGTCAAGCAGCCAGGATAGTCTTGAGCCAGAAGCGATCGCAATGTCGTGGGGAGCAACTCAGCTTCATTACGAGCTGGAATTACAGCACAAACCTTGGGTAATGATTCCCCTTGACCTACAGACCTGGTAGGGAATTTCTCTATAACCAGCCGTTGGTCTGCTCGCCAAAACTGACCCCGAAATCCTAGTAATCCGATCCAAATCCCTAAAGATAGAACAGTGATTCCTAATCCGATTGTATCCATTTGTATTGATACCTATTGCTAATTCTCCACTACAAGTAGCAAAATAACGTAACCAAAGGTGCGCGCACCTTTGAATGTGGTGTGTGAAGTAGAACGGTAAAACATGCAAACCCAAGACAGGATTGTACACTCAGGGGTTACAAAAGCGATCGCAAATAGCCAAAGCTATTTACTCGCTCAGCAATATCCCGATGGTTACTGGTGGGCAGAACTGGAATCTAATGTCACCATAACAGCGGAAATTATCCTACTCCATAAAATTTGGGGAACTGACAAACAACGACCTTTACATAAAGCGGAAGCCTATCTGCGTTCACAACAGCAGAAACACGGTGGCTGGGAACTTTTCTATGGTGATGGTGGGCATTTGAGTTGTTCGGTAGAAGCTTATATGGCACTCCGCCTTTTGGGGGTCCCCGCCAGCGACTCAGCTTTGGTCCGAGCCAGGGATTTTATTCTCAGACGGGGTGGCATCAGCAAAACCCGGATTTTCACCAAATTTCATTTAGCCTTGATTGGCTGCTATAGCTGGCGTGGGATTCCCTCGATTCCCCCCTGGATAATGTTGTTTCCAGAATGGTTTCCCTTTACGATCTATGAAATGTCTAGCTGGGCAAGGGGAAGTACAGTTCCTTTATTAATTGTCTTTGACCAGAAGCCAGTATTTGAGATTGAGCCAAGGATCAATCTAGACGAGTTATATACCGAAGGAGCTGATCAGGTCAAATTCGAGCTACCTCGCAATTCCGATTGGACAGATTTATTTGTACTGCTTGATGATGGATTTAAGTTAGCAGAAGACTGGAATTTAGTTCCATTCCGGAAGCAGGGACTGGCAGCAGCGGAAAAATGGGTCTTGGAGAGGCAAGAAGCCACAGGAGACTGGGGGGGAATTATTCCAGCCATGTTGAATTCCCTGTTAGCGTTGCGTTGTCTCAACTATGATCTTGCGGATCCGATCGTGCAACGGGGACTGGAAGCCATTGATCGGTTTGCCATTGAAACCCCTGACAGCTACCGAGTCCAAGCCTGTGTTTCCCCAGTTTGGGATACAGCTTGGGTATTGCGAGCGATGGTGGAATCTGGTTTAGAACCGGATCATCCAGCCTTAGTTCGGGGTGGAGAATGGTTGTTGCAGCAGCAAATACTAGACTATGGGGATTGGGTGGTGAAGAATCCCCAAGGGAAACCAGGAGGATGGGCCTTTGAGTTTCAAAACCGTTTCTATCCTGATTTAGATGATTCCCCAGTAGTGATTATGGCCTTGAATAGCTTGAAACTCCCTAATCAGAAACTAAAGCAGGCAGCCATGGCTCGTGGCTTGGCTTGGATAGCATCAATGCAGTGTAACCAAGGGGGTTGGGCTGCGTTTGATATTAATAATAATCAACACTGGCTCAATTCTCTGCCCTATGCTGACCTGAAAGCTATGATTGACCCTAACACAGCGGATGTGACCGCACGGGTCCTGGAAATGCTGGGTTCGTGTAATTTGTCCATAGAATCCCAGCAGTTGGAGAATGCGATCGCATTTTTGATTCAGGAACAGGAAGCCGATGGCAGCTGGTTTGGTCGTTGGGGGGTTAACTATATCTATGGCACCAGTAGTGCTCTTTCCGCCTTGTCAAAGATAGCGCCTCACACCCACCAACGTAGTATCGAACGGGGTGCCGCTTGGCTAGTGAAATGTCAAAACCTCAATGGTGGCTGGGGTGAGACCTGTCTTAGTTACGATGATCCCACTCTTAAGGGACTAGGAATCAGTACTGCATCTCAAACCGCTTGGGCTTTAATTGGTTTAATGGCAGCAGGAGAAGCTACTGGCAACTGGGCAATGGATGCCATTGAGATGGGAGTCAACTACTTAGTGTCAACTCAGCAGCCCGATGGCAGTTGGGATGAAACCGAGTTTACAGGCACAGGTTTTCCCAGTCATTTTTATTTGAAGTACCACTTCTATCAACAATATTTCCCGTTGTTGGCCTTGGGAAGGTATCAAATTTCTATTTCAAGTTGAAGGTTGTTTGTCGGAATGTAGAATTAAGAATGTAGAATGTAGAATGTATAATTAAGAATGTATAATTAAGAATGCAGAATGTAAAATCCAGAATGGTGAATGGTGAATGTCGAATACAGAATTCCAAATTCTTAATTCTTAATTCTTAATTCTTAATTCTTAATTCTTAATTCTTAATTCTTAACTCTTAATTCTTAATTCTTAATTCTTAATTCCCACGCATCCTGTTTATTGCTAATGCTCAGTCAACCAGACCGTCAAATCTGTGACGGTCTCAAAATCCAACAGCGCCTCGCTCAACTCCTCCAATTGAGCAATAGAAAGCTTTTGAATCCCCTCAAGTAGCTGGTCAGAAATACTACCAAACCGACGGGTGATCAGACGTCTAACGATTGAGTACCCTTCCTCTTGTTTTCCTTCCAGTTTTCCTTCAAGCTTTCCTTCACGTTTTCCTTCGAGTAAACCAAGTTTATGTCCTTTTTGAATTATCTTCTGATAAATTACAGACTCTTGCATCACGTCCTCCGGAAATAATTCTGTGATCAACCTTTGGTCAAACCGCAA
>NZ_JAAHIE010000250.1:0-6610 GCF_010671945.1 Moorena sp. SIO4E2 | reverse complement strand
TTCCTTCACGTTTTCCTTCGAGTAAACCAAGTTTATGTCCTTTTTGAATTATCTTCTGATAAATTACAGACTCTTGCATCACGTCCTCCGGAAATAATTCTGTGATCAACCTTTGGTCAAACCGCAAGCCAGCTAGTAACTGGGTACAAGCGGATATGTTAGTAAAAGCTAGTGGTTCTTCAATCCTATCGACTGCTGCCGCCACTTGCTCTAATAATCTGTTGGGAGACTCACTGAATGCTAAAGTGGCAAAAGGCAATAAGGCGGGATTGGCCAAAAATTGCTCCGGGTCTTGCTCCCACATCCTGATTACTCGATAGCGATGACTGGTATTACTCTCCAGCAACTGGTTAGTATAAGCTTTGGATGAGGTGGTGAACTTGAGAAATATCACCACCTGCTCTATGGGACAGTTATACTTTTCTTTGAGTCTGACCCAATACTTGAGCATCCGCAATGGTAGGGATGGCTTGGAAGCTGGCAGGGTTTGAAATTCCCACTGTAGGATTTGGTTAGCGGTTTGCAGCAGGGTCAAGGAATCGGCGTGAATCGGTTCAGTATTTAACTCAGTTTTGAGCACCGATATTTCAGTAACTTCAATATCATGAAGCCACCTGACCAAATCAGCTGGGTAGTTTTCGGCGAGATATTTACATATATTATCGTAAGCCAAGGTAGTTATCTGTGGTTAAGACTACCTGGCCGAGTTTACAGGATTTGGTCAAAAAAAGCGATCGCATAAGCGCGGAAGCTGAGGCCGTAGGCCACGCTTTGCGAACGCTTCATCGCGTTCGCGTAGGGGCTCTTTGAGAGCATCGCTTTTTTTATTGCTGATGGGATGCCAACCACACAGCTATATCGGTGACGGTCTCAAAATCCAACAACGCCTCGCTCAACTCCTCCAATTGAGCAACAGAAAGCTTTTGAATCCCCTGTTGTAGCTGGTCTGAAACACTCCCAAACCGACGGGTCAGTTGACGTATCACGATTGAGTAACCTTCCTCTTGCCTTCCTTCACGTTTTCCTTCGAGTAAACCAAGTTTATGTCCTTTTTGAATTATCTTCTGATAAATTACAGACTCTTGCATCACGTCCTCCGGAAATAATTCTGTGATCAACCTTTGGTCAAACCGCAAGCCAGCTAGTAACTGGGTACAAGCGGATATGTTAGTAAAAGCTAGTGGTTCTTCAATCCTATCGACTGCTGCCGCCACTTGCTCTAATAATCTGTTGGGAGACTCACTGAATGCTAAAGTGGCAAAAGGCAATAAGGCGGGATTGGCCAAAAATTGCTCCGGGTCTTGCTCCCACATCCTGATTACTCGATAGCGATGACTGGTATTACTCTCCAGCAACTGGTTAGTATAAGCTTTGGATGAGGTGGTGAACTTGAGAAATATCACCACCTGCTCTATGGGACAGTTATACTTTTCTTTGAGTCTGACCCAATACTTGAGCATCCGCAATGGTAGGGATGGCTTGGAAGCTGGCAGGGTTTGAAATTCCCACTGTAGGATTTGGTTAGCGGTTTGCAGCAGGGTCAAGGAATCGGCGTGAATCGGTTCGGTATTTAACTCAGTTTTGAGCACCGATATTTCAGTCACCTCAATACCATGAAGCCACTTGACCAAATCCCCTGGGTAGTTTTCGGCGAGATATTTACATATATTATCGTAAGCCAAGGTAGTTATCTGTGGTTAAGACTACCTGGCCGAGTTTACAGGATTTGGTCAAAAAAAGCGATCGCGTAGCGTGGCCATAGGCCAATCCCTTAGCGGCTCATAAGCGAGCATCGCGTAGCGTGGCCATAGGCCAATCGCTTTTTTTGTGATTGGGCTTTTGGTCTTTTTGGCTTCCCCCTGAAATAAAAATCTGCTCTATCTCCCCCTCTTCCCCGCCTATCTCCTCAAAAGAATTGGTAGTCTTACCCGACTAGGCTAGGTAGAAATATAGTCATCAAAAATTGGTTTTCTTGTAGCCCACCAATATTGGATAGTATTACCAGGCCACAAAGCGAATACTCTGCCATCTTTATTTTGATACCAGCTCATACAGTTTTCTTTTGTCCACACCCTTTTTGCCATAGTTTTCCATAAATCCTGATAATAACGTCTCATGGCTTCCTCCTTCACTTCCAGAGATTTCCAGTCTTCTGTGAGCATTTTATTCAAGCAGCCAATAATATAATTAACTTGGCACTCTACCATTAAAATAACCGAGCTATGACCCAAACCAGTATTCGGTCCTAAAAGACTAAAAAAGTTAGGGAAATTGGAAACAGAAATACCAAGATACGCTTCTGGTTCGTTGCCCCATATCCCCGCTAGACTCTCTCCGTTGCTACCACGTATATCCATTTTTTTGTAGGACAAAGAGTTAAATCCTGTAGCATAGATAATAGCGTCAACTTTATAGTCTTTTCCTGGTTCGGTTACCAGACTATCAGCCGTTATTTTATCTATCTTATCTGTAATCAATTCTACATTCTTTCGGTTCAGGGTTTGATAAAAGTCGTTATTAATTAAAATTCGTTTACAACCTGGTTGATAGCTGGGCATCACCGCATCCCGTACTCGGGAGTCAGCAATTTCCTGGTGTATGCGTTTTTCCAATTGTTTTCGCAGGTACTTACCGAGAAAACTTCCAGTAATGAATAGGGGAAAACTGATTAAGTCATTACGTAAGTATAGTAATCCCCGGTGGAGTTGCATCAGAATAGGGAAGTTCTTAAAATACCATTGCATCTGGGCTGAATAAGTCCCATCGTCTCGCTTAGTAATCCAGTTAGGAGTTCTTTGAAAAATCAATAGTTGTTTCACTTTTTTGGCAACTTCTGGGATAAATTGAACTGCACTCGCTGCAGTTCCTACAACTGCCACAGTTTTATCAGTTAAATCAAAGCTGTGATTCCATCTAGCTGAGTGAAACGAGACTCCTTTGAAGGTTTCCAAGCTACCCAAATTCGGTAGTTTGGGTAAATTTAAACCTCCCCAGGCACTGATCAGTATGTTAGCTGTTATAGTTTTATTATCAGCTGTGTCAACATACCAGAGGCAATTTTTGGCATTGAAATGGGCGCTAATAACCTCTTGATTAAAACGGATATGGGGATAAATATTGTATTTACGTGTGCAGTGTTCTAAGTATTTCAATATCTCTGGCTGAGAGGGATAAACTTGGTTCCAATCATATTTCATCTCAAAAGAGTAACAATATAAATGAGCGGGAATGTCACAGGCACATCCTGGGTAGTTATTATCCCGCCAAGTCCCTCCAATTCGAGAGTATTTTTCTAGAATAATGAAAGGTATTTTGGCTTTTTTAAGTTTAATAGCCATGCAGATACCAGACATGCCGGCACCAATAATAACTACTTGCATTTTTATTATTTTTATGTTATGATTACTGGTGATTATTCGTTTTATTGTTTAGTTGGATAGTTCCCAAAACGCGATAATCGAAGTTTAGATAAAAATCCCAACCAGCAAAGGTCAAAAGTGAGTATTCAGCTATCAGCTATCAGCTATCAGCTATCAGCTATCAGCTATCAGCTATCAGCTAATGCGCTACTTGAGGTGCTTTTGAATAAAACAAGTAAGCATTGGAATAATGCTGAGTAAAGTCACCTCCCAGCGTCGTTCGCACAGCGTGGCCATTCGCGTAGCGTGGCCGAAAGGCCAAGGCCAAAGCCTGTGCCACAAAACTGACGGCTGACGGCTGACGGCTGACGGCTGATGGCTGAATGCTTACGGTCAAAAAAATGCTACCATTAAATAATATAATAAATATCAAAAAAAGCAATTATGGGGAGCCTTGAAGGCAAAGTAACCTTAGTCACGGGTGCCAGCCGTGGTATTGGTAAAGGAATTGCGATTGGCCTTGGAGAGGAAGGTGCTACGGTATATATTACCGGTCGTAGTCTAGACAGTTCCAATGTCACAGAGGGAGTTTCCGGTAGTCTTCGGGAAACCCAATTAGCTGTGCAAGATGCTGGTGGTATTTGTATTCCGGTAATGGTAGATCATAGCGACGACCAACAAGTGCGCTTACTCTTTGAACGGATTCAAGACGAGCAGAAGGGACAACTGGATCTGCTGGTCAATAATGCGTTTTCAGGAGTGCAGGCATTGAAAGAGGGATACGAAAAACCATTTTGGGAATGCGTTGACAATCTTTGGGATGCTGTCAATGATGTCGGTCTCCGCAGCCATTATATTGCCAGTGTTTTTGCAGCTCGACTGATGATTCAGCGTCAGCAGGGGCTCATTTGCACCATCTCATCCTGGGGCGGCATGTCTTACATCTTTGGTGCCGCATACGGGGCGGGTAAAGCCGCTTGTGATCGACTTGCTGCGGATATGGCTGTTGAACTGAAGCCATATAATGTGGCATCCCTTTCGATTTGGCCAGGCATAGTTGGTACCGAGCATATTTCCAGTTTGGCTTTGCAAATGGGAGAAGATAAACCACGTAATCAGCAAAGCCAAGTGATCTCTCAAGGCTATAATTGGGAAACTCCTTTACTAACAGGGCGCGTTATTGCTGCCCT
The DNA here is from genome assembly GCF_010671945.1 of Moorena sp. SIO4E2. NCBI lineage: Bacteria > Bacillati > Cyanobacteriota > Cyanophyceae > Coleofasciculales > Coleofasciculaceae > Moorena > Moorena sp. SIO4E2. The sequence goes on along the minus strand of NZ_JAAHIE010000250.1, from coordinate 2,061 downwards.
TGCTGCAGACCGAACTGTAATGCGCTTTACAGGCCGTGTTCGAGTTGTCGCAGAACTGGCTGAGCACTATGGTCTCTTCGATAAAGACGGGTTACGTCCGGTATCACTACGCTCTCTGCGTTTTATAGCTCCAATGTTTTGGCCACTATTAATAAAATATGCGTCGCTGATACCTAACATTAATATACCCTGGTTTTTATTACTATGGGGAATACTCCAATCTCCTAAAATTTAACCGATAGCAAAAATTGAGAACAATTAGATGAGCAATCTCCATGGAGCTGTGGTAATAATCACCGGTGCCGCCGGTGGATTCGGTCAGGAATTGACTCGACAATTATTAGAAGCTGGTAGCCATTTGATCCTCACCGATCTTGATGAAACTCTTCTTAAAGAGCGTGCCGAAGCTATTCAACGGGAGGTTAAAACTGGGGATATACTTGCTCTTTTGGGGATTAATCTTTCTGAACCTGACGGATGCGAAACCCTTTATCGTCAGGTTAAAGACCTGGGAATAGAAATCGATATTTTGATCAACAATGCTGGCATTGGGCTTTTTGGTCGCATGGACGAAGTTCCTGGAGAAACATGGGAAAGGCTGATGCAGGTAAATCTGCTGGCACCAATGCGGTTGAGTTCTCTATTTGCCGCTGATATGATTAGGCGTCGCCAAGGTCACATCGTTAATATTTCCTCTGCTGCTGGCTGGATAGCACCCGCTGGCATGGCTCATTATGGTGCTAGTAAATTCGGGTTGCGAGGATTCAGCGAAGGGCTTTTAAATGAAGTTAAAATTTACAACGTCAAGGTTACAGCTGTTTATCCCTTTTACAGCCGTACTCCCATTCTTCAGTCGGAACAGTACGGAACCCTTGCTAAAGAAAATCAGGGGTTGCCGGACTTTATAATAACTGATCCGGCTAAAGTCATGGGCAAAACGATTCAAGGAATCATTGATGATAAACCTCAGGTTTTTCCTGATCGAATGGCAAAAATTATCTCAGTTATTAAACGTTTTTTTCCCCAATTATTAAACTGGATTCTTAATGGGTTCAATCGGAAGCCAAAAGCCAATGTATAGGATTTATATAGCAAAGGAAACAGCGGATCATCGGAGTAGGGAGTAGGGATAAGCAAGGGTTGGGTTTGGCGAGAAGCCCACACTTACTAGGGTATGAAGTGTGGGAGCATGGCACTGAGCTTGGATGTGTACGCATCCGGTTTATTGTTGATGCTCAGCCAACCACACAGCTACATCGGTGACTGTCTCAAAATCCAACAGCGCCTCGCTCAACTCTTCCAATTGAGCAATAGAAAGCTTTTTAATCCCCTGTTGTAGCTGGTCGTCAACACTCCCAAACCGACGGGTCAGTTGACGTATAATGATTGAGTACCCTTCCTCTTGTTTTCCTTCGCGTTTTCCTTCCAGTTTTCCTTCACGTTTTCCTTCCAGTAAACCCAGTTGATGTCCTTTTTGAATGATCTTCTGATAAATTACAGACTCTTGCATCACGTCCTCCGGAAATAATTCTCCAATCAACCTTTGGTCGAACCGCAAACCGGCTAGTAACTGGGTACAAGCGGATATGTTAGTAAAAGCGGATGGTTCTTCAATCCTATCTACTTCTGCCGCCACTTGCTCTAATAATCGTTTAGGGACTTGCATGTAAAAAAAATACCAATTAAAGTAGGGTGGGCAAAGTTATCTTATCTATAAGACTCATTTGAACCAAAATGTTTTTGCCCACCCTACAAGCTAAAATCTGGTATTTTATTTTTTGGCTACTCCCTTAGGAGATTCACGCTTATGCCAGAGTGGCAAAGGGCAATAAGGCGGGATTGGCCAAAAAGGGGTCAGGGTCTTGCTCCCACATCCTGATTACTCGATAGCGATGGTTGGTGTTAGTATCGACCAACTGGTTAGTATAAGCTCTAACACTATCGACGGCGCTGTTGCAATTTGCGATAAACATCCCGTACATCAACCTGATGGTAAGCCATAGCAACTAGGCTGTGGTAGAGCAAGTCCGCTACTTCAGATGCGATCGCATCCGGGTCATC
>NZ_JAAHIE010000025.1:9053-35522 GCF_010671945.1 Moorena sp. SIO4E2 | reverse complement strand
TTCCTGAACTACTGCTGACTTTTTCAGCTGGTCACCCACCAGGAGGTATTGACTCAAACTATTACTCTGACTAATTTGTCAGTTTTACTGAGATCTAGTCTACCGTACTTTTAAAAGAGCCGCACCCAAATTAATTACACATTGTTAAAAACTCAAAACCTTACACTGTAAGGGTTACAGAGATTGGGAATAGGTAATTAATTTTGTTTAGGTGCTTAAAATGATCTAAATTCATACTTCAATATCTTGATTAAGCACCTAAACAAAATACTTTATTATCTACCCATAATAAAAGTCATGTACCTCAAATTATGGTTTTTTTATACTTTTTCAAAAGTTAGTAATAAATACCAAAAAGCGATCGCTTACAGCTCCTAGCGATCGCTTTTTGATTACCCTTCTAATCATTATTGGGGTAATTCATAAATCAATCTAATCGAGCAGGTTAATTTCCAGAGCTGCATCAAAGCTGTGGTATATCGGCTTCAACAGCAGAGCCACAGTATTCAAGTCGGTCAATCTTTAATTCTCGCCCAGAGCGGATGTCTTCCATCGGTGATTTACATTCAGGGCAAGCATATTGACTATCAATCTCAGGCCGATAGTCTTGTTGACACTGATGGCAAAAGGCAATTAAGGGGGTTTCCTGAATCACCAGTTTTGCACCAGACAAAAAGGTGTTGGAAATTTGAGCTTTAAAGGCGAATTCCAAACTCACAGGTTCGACACCAGTGAACTGGCCTACTGTCAGATGGACGCAGGAAATTTTGGGTCGCTCTGGCTGTGCTTGCCACCAATTGCGCAAGGTCACAATTAGTGCCTTGGTCATGTCAGTTTCATGCATTGTTAAAATCCACCTTCAAGTCCACTCTACTAATTCCGGCTGCGCTTCTGGATGAATGTAGGAGGGTTTTTCCTGGCGCGGCAGTTGACCGGATAGCACTAGGTGCCCCATTGTGTCACAGATGACGCGAGTTGCCATCAGGGCAGTGATGTCGCTGATGTCATAGGGCGGTGAGACTTCCACTACTTCCAAACCGCAAACAGGAGCCTGCTGAACTATCTTGCCCAGTAGATACAGAGCTTCCCGGGGGAGCAGTCCGCCCGGTTCGGGCCAGCCTGTACCAGGAACAAAACCAGCATCGATACAGTCAATATCGAAGCTGATATAAATGCAGTCGGTACCGTCTAGTGCCCGTTCGAGGGCAAACTCTACCGCTGCATCCAATCCCATTTCAGTGATATCGGTTACTGTCAGGATATTACTTGCCCGCTCCCGACAAACTTTGACTCCCTGGCGAGGTACTTGCCAACCGCCAATGCCCAATTGCACTAAGTTCTTGGCTGGAGCATTCCTCATGTTAGTTGCATGAAACCAAGGGCAGGTGTGCATCCGCTCATCCAGGTCAGTTTCCTGGGTATCTACATGGCGATCAAAGTGGATAATCCCAACTTTCTTGTCCCCTAAGTGCCGACAAATACCCCGAACGGTAGGAAATCCGATGGAATGATCCCCTCCCAAAATGATGGGAAACGCTCCAGAGCTGAAGATGTGAGCAATGCCCTTAGAAATTTGGTCAAATGACTTTTCGTTGTTGGCTGGAATTGTAAAAATATCTCCCACGTCACAGAGAGTAATTTGCTCTCGTAGGTCAATCCCCAACTCAAAGTTGTAAGGGGTGTACAAAGCAGAAATGCGGCGAATGCCTTGGGGACCAAAGCGGGTTCCAGGGCGATAGGTGGTTCCCGAGTCGTGGGGAACCCCAACAATGGCCACATCGTATGCCTCAACCTGGCGAACATCTTCGAGATAGGGCGCTTTGAGGAAGGTATTGATCCCAGCGTAGTGAGGTAGTTCACCCCGCGAAAAGGTGGGAATGGTGCGATCGCTAATACTCTCTGCCGCTTCCAGCCCGTATTCGAGCCCCTTTGACACCTCCTGCTGCCATCCCGTCAATGGTAGTTGAGCTTCACGCTCCAGGGCACGTTCCGCCTCAGAAGAATTTGAACTGTTACTGCCTGGGCTTTCAAACAAGGGGTTTTCAGAAGAATTTTCAGTCATTTGCACTCCCGAGAAGTTTTCAAAACATCTTAATCAGCGATTTATAGCGTACATTCCGCAGGTTGGAGATGAAAGCTATGGTATTTTTTAACAAAACTTGCTATCCGGGATGGATAGCGAGACGATAACCTACGACGATTCGTGATATAATAAAGTTGGTCGATGACCCGCCTGACTGACTAAAAGGCTACCTTAAAGGTGTAAAAGTACTAGCAGAGCTCAGGGAAGAGACTTGCCCCGGCTGGTTAGCCATAGATGCTGTAATTCCAAGGTGAGTCTGTCGTAACACTATACATCTGCGGAAGGCGGATGTCTGCCTGTGGACGCTGAGTAAGACCAATTCTAGCGCGGCTTTTTGAGGCGTCGGCGGATGAAGCGGGAAACCCTTTTGACGAATAAGACCGTCCCTGATTTGAGTTGAGAATTGGAAGCCCCAACCGAGAGCGTTGCAGGTTGGGGTACTTCACACTTCTCACCGATAGGTTCTGAAATGATAAACCTACAGATTTCTTGGGAGCATCCCAATTTGGCAAATCCATGGCTCAAACTAACGAGAGTACTAGGGTTTAAAAACATAATTGAAAGTGTTATGGGCAAAAATGGGATGCTCCCGATTTCTTTTACTTGAGTTCGATCTCAGGGAGTTGGCTAAAAGCTAGGGCATGTCTGCTTGGGTCTAAAAACCCTTGGTGTAGCGATGCAGGGGAGCCAAGGGAGGCAGGGGAAGTAGGGGAAGCAATGATAAATTACCACTGTCTTACACCCTACTTTTCTTGATCGAGTAGTTTGCAGACAAATCCTAGAACTGAAGGAAACTGATTTAATCTAATAAACTTGTGGATTCACACAATAGGGTAATCGTTTACCCAAAAGTCCAGCAATAAGATTATTCACCGCCATCGTAGCCATTTGCGATCGCGTTTGGTACGTTGCACTACCAATGTGAGGAGTAATGATCAGATTATCCAAGGTCAACAAAGGACTATCCATAGGAATAGGTTCTGGTTTAGTTACGTCCAGAGCAGCCCCAGCGATTTGACCATTCCTCAGAGCTTGGTACAATGCTTCTGGATCTACGATTGCTCCTCGTGCGGTGTTGATCAAGATCCCTGAGGATTTCATCAGCTCAAACTGGGGAGTACTAAATAGATGGTAGGTTTCTTCAGACAGAGCAGTGTGAATGGTAATAAAGTCTGATTGCCTTAGCAACACGTCGAATTCAGCATACTTTACACCAAGGGATTGTTCTAATTCTGAGTCCCGTCGATGCCGACTGTAATAAAGAATTTCCATATCAAACCCTCGCCCACGACGAGCAACAGCTTGACCAATGCGTCCAAACCCAACAATTCCTAAAGTAGCACCGGTGATGTTTGGTCCTAACAATAAAGTAGGTTCCCAAGTCTGCCAATCACCAGCACGTACAAATTTATCTGCTTCAATCACTCGCCGTGCTGTTGCCATTAGTAACATCCAGGCTAAGTCAGCTGTAGCCTCAGTCAGCACACCAGGAGTATGACCAATGGGGATACCCCGGATGGTGGCAGCAGAGATATCAATGTTGTCGTAACCTACTGCTAATTGGCTGATTACCTTGAGGGATGGTGCAGCTTCGATGATTTGCTTGTCAATGGAATCTGTGAGTAGGCACAGTAAGCCATCGATTTCTTTGACTTTGTTCAGCAATACCTCGTAGGGAGGCGGTTGACGCTCTGGCCAGATTTCCACATTGGCGATTTGGTGGAGTTGTTCGAGTCTGGTATCAGGAAGGCGGCGAGTTATCAAGACTTTGGGTTGAGACATGGGGTGGGTCAGTGCTGAGTAGTTTAGTACTTAGTATTGAGTAGTTTAGTGTAGAAAGGCAAATATAAAGGTATTGTAGTGGGTGATACTCTAGCATAGTGATTCCCTTTAGTTAGACCTGGCTGATTGCATTTTCGCCTCGAACAGGCTGCTTATTATTTAGATGTGGTTGGGCTGTCTGGGTTTGCTAAGTCCTATCCAAAAGAATTATCTGGGGGCATGAAACAACGGGTTGCGATCGCAAGATCTCTAGCTTGTCATCCTAAGATCCTGCTGATGGATGAACCCTTTGGCGCACTGGATATACAAAATAAGGAAACCATGCAACAGTTTCTACTCCAGATTTGGCAGCGAACGGGTTGCACTATATTAATGATTACCCATGATGTAGAAGAGGCTAATTATCCTGACATGATATTAACGGTTGACAGCGATGCAGCGCGGTCTTGGGGAGGCAGCGCGGTCTTGGGGAGGCAGCGCCGCCAAAGGGGGTTCCCCCCACTCGCTATTGCCGTGGTCTCCCCCACTCGCTATTGCCGTGGTTTCCCCCACTCGCTATTGCATCAAGACAGTGAACTATCAACCGTTAAGGGTCAATCGGTCAATCGTCAACGAAAAAAGACATCAACTAATACAAAACAAACCTAACTGCAAATGCGATCGCAAACACTAACCCCTCATTATTGAAAGTATGAAATGTGTGTGAATCGTAGGCCATGACTATCTAATGGGGTGCATCTTTCCTTAAACTTTGACTTAAGCTTTGACTTAAGCTTTTCTGATTAATTATCAGAACTAAACCCATCAATGGCCTCAATCAACCTATCAATTTCATCCGGCTGGGTGAAGTAGTGAACACAGGCACGGACACAGTCTGGGTCTCGGAGAGTTCGTAGCAAAAAGCCTTGCTGCTCCAGAAACTCTACTAAGGTGTTATGGCGCTTGCCATTAGTCAACACAAAGGACACCAGACCAGCTTTGGGAGGTAAAGTAGCCAAACAGCTGACTGCTTCTAATTTCGATAAGCCTTGCCATAGGTATTCACTCAATTGACAAATTTGGTGATAACGTTCCTCAGCAGTTCCCCATTGCTGATGAATTGCGATCGCACTACGTAATCCTCCATACAGGGGATAAGCCGAGGTAGCCACTTCAAATCTCTGTCCATCTGGTTGCCAATCCACAGGTTTCCCAGCTTTATCCAGAATAATCCCCCGCCAACCAATAAATGTAGGATTGAGGCTGCCCAAGGCATCTGGACTCACATAGAGACCTCCCACTCCTGCTGGGCCACACCACCACTTGTGACCGGTAAAGGCATAGAAATCTGCCCCCAGTTCGGTTAAGTTTAACGGCAAAGAACCTACTGACTGAGCTGCATCCACTAGAACCCTCACCAATTGGCTACTCTGATCGTAGTTGTGACACACATGAGTAATATCCTTGACTGGCAATACTTGACCGGTATTCCAAAGTAGATCACTCAATACCACCAATCGGGTCTGAGGTCGTAAGTATTGCTCAATAGTTTTAGTGGGGTCTCCCTGATTTAGAGTTGCCATAATTGGACAAGTAGATACCTCTACCTGATACCGACGGGAAATTTCCTGGGCAGTAGCGATAATGCTTTGGTGTTCACAATCACTCATCAGGATGTGATCACCCGGTTGCCAATCAATCCCCCACATCGCAATATTGCAGCCAACGGTAACATTTTCGGTTAGGGTGATGGTGTCTGCTGATGTCCCCAACTCTGATGCGATCGCACTTCTAGTTTTGTGGGATTCCTCGGTAACCCAGTCATTGACTTTACCAGAGAATGGGCCATAGCGCTGCAGATACTCATAGGCTTGTTGGATAGCATTTAGAGATGCCAGAGGCAGAGTCCCTTGGCCCCCAAAATTGAAATAGGCTTTGTGGGCTAATGCCGGAAATTGCTGTCGGTGGATTTCCCGTGGAGTTGCTGTAGGAGATATACCAGTCATGAGCATTTTAGTCATTCCCGTGGTATTTTATCTTATTAGCCCCGTGGACAAGCTAAAATTTTTTGGATATATTGAACTAAGACATATGTCTTAATTTAAACAGCGCAAATTTAGTGCATTTCTACAGCTCTGCTTGAGCTTGTCAAGTGCATATGTATAAAATTTAAGCAATTCCTCAGTTGACGGTAGCTAACACTAATCCGTTGGTCTTGGGGTTATTTTATTATGTATGCTCCAGTCAACTGACTCTACTACTGTCTTTGGATTAAGTCCATAGCAGTAAGCTAGAACCGGTCTAATTAGCCGTATTAATTATAAAACTTTTATAAAACTTTTATAAAAGTTTTATAAAAGTTTTATTTTTTACTAGGTCAATGAAAATCAAACTTGACTAAACTTGAAAAGTTTATTGAATTGAACGTTTTTTGTTGAGTTGACCCTATTGGACAGTCAACAGTCAATAGTAAACCAATAGTCAACAGTCAACAAGTTCATGATTAGATTATAGTGTTAAACACCAATTAATTGAACTATGAGTAAAGTTTTGATTGTTGAAGATAACCTGGCTCAGTTAGAGTTAATGGCTAGATACCTACGGGAAAGTGGTAACACAGTTATTTGTATTGCCGATGCTAAAGATGCTTTGGATAAGGCAGTAACGGAAAAACCTGATGTTATAGTTCTAGATATAGTTATGCCAGGAATGAGTGGCTTTGAGTTGTGCCGCAGCCTGAAGAACCATCGGGATACCACTAGCATTCCCATTGTTATTTGTTCTTCTAAAAATCAGGACATCGACCGTCTATGGGGTATGAAACAAGGGGCTGATGCCTATCTCACCAAACCTTTTTCTAAACAGCAGCTAGTGGACATTGTTAAGTTGGCTGTGGTTTGAGTCATCAGTTGATTCACATCATTTGATTCATAGGAGTCATAACACTAATTAGCCCCTAATAATTTATCTCTTTTAAGAGATAAAAGTAATAGATAAAAATCGATTTAATTTAAAGTAATTTATTTCTGTTATTATTGCGATTATTTTTTTTTTGTGGCTAGCGATATTACAGGCAACACAGTACTGTCATAAAAATTATAGCATTTATCATCAAATAGGTGAAGTACACAAGTTTTGGATTTTAGGGAACAGGGAACTTCGGATCAGGGCACAGGGTAAAAATAGGTGTCTGTACCTCATTAATATGAGCTCCGCTATAAAAAAAATAAAATTTATTCTATTTTATTGAAATCACAAAAAATTCAAATAAAAAAAATAATAAGATACTTATAATTTTTTTTATTTTTTTTTAATTAAACTAGTTGGATAGTTACTTAATAATGACAGGTAGACAATTGCGCCCCGTAATCAAGCCAACGACTACCCTCAGAATTTCTTATTCTCAACAAAGCAAAAAATCACGCCTACAATGGTTTTATAACTTACCAGTTAGGAGTAAGCAAATTGTTAGTTTGTTTTCCTCCGAAGTAATCTCTGTGGCTGCACTAATGGGTGTAGGAGCAATATTAATTATATTCGGAGGAAGAGCACAATTACGTGGACAATCTCAGTCAGAATTGGCTGTCACAGAAATCAACTACAACATTAAAATCAACCAAATGGGGTTTGGTTTCCGTGGTCAATCGGAAAATACTGCTATTATTGAAGCTGCTCTTGCCCATAGTAGAAATCAGTTATTGTCCAAGTCATTAAAGGGACAAGTTAAACAGATTCTCCAGAATGAAGTTAAGGCTCGCCAGATTGAATATGCCACTCTGGTGGACAAAGATTTACGAATTATTGTTAATGCTAATGCTGACCGGAAAGAAGAAAGGTTTGATCCCAATAACCTGGTTAGTCAAGTCCTCAAGCAGTCTCAGCAAATTACAGCCAATCAAATTGTAAGCTGGGAAGAATTAAAAAAAGAATCACCCCCTTTGCCTGAGGGGTTGATCAAGCAAGATGCCCTAAAGCAAGGTGCCCTAATTCGTTACACGGTCACACCAGTAAAAGACCGAAAAACTGACGAGGTGATTGGTGCTTTGGTTTCTGGGGATATTGTTAATGGCAAGGAACCGATTGTCAAGGAAACCCTGAAAACCTTTAACGGAGGCTACAGTGCTGTTTATTTGCGTCAGCCTTCGGGAGAATTTGCTTTAGTAACAGCCTTAGACCAAGGTAAAGCTGCCAATTTGGAGCAAGCCCAATCTGATCTTCCCTTACCTAACCAATCCCTACTTGAGAAAGCTGTTAATGTTGGTAAAGTGGGCGAGTTAGTTACCGACCGTCAGAAGGTAGGAGAGCAAACCTACACCATGGCAGCAAAAGCTCTAATGGATTCTCAGGGAGAACCGGTGGCAGTATTAGTCCGGGGGACTAGCGAATCTGACCTGAATGATTTTCTTACAGGTAGCCTACTGGTACAAGGGTCGATTGGGTTCTTGGCATTAGCAATAGATGTATTTTTGGCAATTCTGCTGGGGCGGTCTATTGCTGAACCGATTAAAAGGCTACACCAGACTACCCATAAATTTGCAGCAGGCGATCGCCAAACCCGTGCTGAGGTAATAGCTACTGATGAACTTGGTCAACTGGCAGATACCTTCAATAAACTTGCTGACAACATCGTATCTAAGGAAGAAGCTCTCGCTCAACAGGCTTTTCTGCAGCAAGCCATAGCGGAGCGCTCCCAGTTATTGGCTGAGTTTACCAGCCTTATTTATAAATCTGTGACATCAGAAAATATCCTCAGTACCTCAGTAGATGGAGTTCGCAGCATCTTGCAAACCGACCGGGTGGTGATCTATAGATTCAATGAAGGGTGGGATAGTGGAACAATCATGGCGGAATCCGTAGCACCTGGTTGGATTCAAGCCATGGGGAAATTTATCAATGACCCATTGCGGCCAGGGTCTGTGGATCGGTTCAGAAGCGGGCGAGTTTGGGTTTGCCATAACGTTTATGAAGCTAGCTTAACGGGCTGCCACTGTGAGATTCTCGAACGGCTACAGGTCAAAGCCAACATAGTTGCGCCCATTTTGCATGAGGAGGAACTGGTAGGTTTATTATGTGCTCACCAGTGTTCTGAGCCACGGGACTGGCAGCCAGAAGAGGCGGATTTATTAAAGCAATTGGCGATTCAGATTGGCTTTGCCCTCAACCAAGCTGATCTGTTTGAACAGTTACAACAAGCACGAGTAGACGCGGACTTAGCGCTAAAGAAAGCAGCATCAACCTCTGACCAAATCGAACAAGCACGCCGGGCGGCGGAGTTAAATGCTATTGAACAACGTCAGCAAAAAGAAGCACTCCAGCACCAAGTACTGGAACTTTTGTATAATGTGGAAAATGCTGCCAAGGGAGACCTCACAGTCCGGGCGGAAGTGGGTGAGGGGGAAATTGGTACAGTGGCGGACTTCTTCAATGCCCTGATTGAAAGTTTGCGGCAAATTGTGATCCAGGTCAAACTTGCCTCGACCCAAGTTAATACTGCTGTTGCTGCTGATGAACAGGCAGTGGGTGAATTAGCCCAGCAAGCCATCGAGCAGTCAGATAAGGTTACCAACACTCTAAGCTCTATTGAGCAGATGATGTACTCGATTGAAGCCGTCTCAAAAAATGCCCGCCAAGCAGCAGACGTTTCTCACATCGCCTCAAACGCTGCCCTTACTAGTGGGCAAGCCATGGATAGCACAGTTAAGACTATTGTAAATTTGCGAGAGACTGTAGTCAACACAGCAAAAAAAGTAAAGCTGCTAGGGGAATCTTCTCAGGAGATTGCTAAAGTAGTGGGGTTGGTACAGGAAATAGCCGTACAGACTAATTTACTGTCAGTCAATGCTGGGATTGAAGCGAGCCGTGCGGGAGAAGAGGGAGAAGGGTTTCGAGTGATTGCGGAACAAGTGGGTAGACTAGCAACCCAGTCAGCCAATGCCATCAAAGACATTGAACAGGTGATTGACACCATTCAGCAGGAAACCCAAGAGGTGGTCAAAGCCATGGAAGACGGAAAAAAACAAGTGGTTGATGGAACCCAAATGGTTTTCAAGGCTAAACAGAGCCTAGAAGAAATTGTTGCCGTCTCCCATGAGATTGACCAGTTAGTCCAATCTATTTCTAACGCCACAGTTTCCCAAGCCAAAACATCTCGGGACGTTACTGACTTAATACAGGAAATTGCTGCCACCTCCCGACAAACCTCTCATTCTTCTGGGGAAGTCTCTCAATCCCTACGAACAACTGTAGAGGTTGCCCAGAAGTTGCAGATGTCCGTTGGTCAATTTAAGATTGGTGACGAATAGCTGAGGAGCTGAGGAGGTGGGAAGCAATCTTTTACATTTCCCCTTTTGCCTACAAGCCTTTTGCCATTAGAGGTGCTTTTCGAGAGTATTCCCCAAGGTAGTTTTGGGGACTGCACCCACCACCATATCTACTCGTTGACCTCCCTTGAAAATCATCAACGTTGGTATGCTGCGGATACCATAATCACCTGCCACCTTAGGATTTTCGTCGGTGTTCAGCTTAACGACTTTCACCTGACCCTCGTACTGGTCTGCTATCTCATCTACAACCGGAGACACCATCCGACAGGGACCGCACCAAGGTGCCCAAAAATCTACCAATACTGGGATGTCGCTCTCAAGTACCTCTTTCTGAAAGCTGGAGTCTGTAACTGGGGCGGCTTTTGACATGCCTGGAAATCCTTGCGAATACTTTTGCTACGTACCTACGAAATTCTACCATAGTCACAACACCGATTAAATATCTTGGGCAAAAGTTGACACTCCCATGGGGCGGGAACAGCAGGTGACGCGGTTAGAAGTTACAGGTTGAAGGTTACAGGTTGAAGGTGACGCGGTTAGAAGTTACAGGTTGAAGGTTACAGGTTGAAGGTTACAGGTTACAGGTTACAGGTTATTAGGTTACAGGTTATTAGGTTACAGGTTATTAGGTTACAGGTTATTAGGTTACAGGTTATTAGGTTACAGGTTACAGGTGGCAGTTTGAAGGTTACAGGTTATCTTCTCAACTTTCAACCTTCAACCAGCTAACCTTGGCCTATTGGCCACGCTACGCGAACAACCTTCAACCAGCTAACCTTGGCCTATTGGCCACGCTACGCGAACAACCTTCAACCAGCTAACCTTGGCCTATTGGCCACGCTACGCGAACAACCTACCCTACAAGGGACGCCAAAGGCGAACAACCTTCAAAATGAGCCAAATAAGGAACCGCCCGAACTAGGTCCGGGCGGAGTGTGGTGTGAGGAGTGAACGGAAACATTTGTCTCCGCTTTTTCCATTGTATGTCACCGTTGATTTTTTTTCAGCAATTTCCAAGCCAGATACATTTAACCCAGCATTTCCGCCGCATCTGCAGAAGCCTTGTATAGCACATCATTAACTGATGGGGAGGTATCTCTCAAAGCTTTTGGGATTTTCCCAAAAGCGCTTGCCCAGAATCTGGGCATATTTGACATTTACTACAAAACAGATTTGATTAGCTGTCTGATGCTTCAATGTCATAGATTTATTTAATGATACCAGGTTTTCCGGCACTTTCTGAAAAAATCCTACCAGTCGAAAAATTTTGACGATTGGCGGTGAGCGTGATAAGTATATCTACTCATAGCTTGAACTATTGAGCTTGAACTATTGAGCTTGAACTATTGAGCTTGAACTATTGAGCTTGAACTATTGAGCTTGAACTATTGAGCTTGAACTATTGAGCTTGAACTATTGAGCTTGAACTATTGACAACAGTTGTTAGTGAACTTTAGAAAGCTGTAGAAAAGCTGATATATCTAATACCATAATATTTGGTAATTGTCAATGGTCAAGTTTCAATTTTAAATTGATGAACAACCAAGAATGATAAGTATTCAACTAGACACTATATTATTTACCCATACCCAACTGCTGAGCTTTCTGGTATACTTTTCCTTCTGTTAGCAGAGAGGGAGCAATCACTACTTCCACTTGTTGCATTTCCTTGAGGTTTTTTGCTCCGAGGGTTCCCATACTGGTTTTCAAGGCTCCCAAAAGGTTGTGGGTGCCATCATCCATTTGGGCTGGTCCAGTCAGAATTTGCTCAAGTGTGCCAGTGCTGCCCACTTTAATTCGTGTCCCACGGGGTAGCACGCTGGAAGGGGTTGCCATCCCCCAATGAAATCCTTGTCCGGGAGCTTCTTTGGCACGGGCGAAAGGAGAACCAATCATCACCCCATCAGCACCACAAGCAATACACTTACAGATGTCACCTCCTGTAATTAAACCGCCATCAGCAATCACTTGCACATAGTTACCGGTTTCGAGATAGTAGTCGTCACGGGCAGCAGCGCAATCTGCAACTGCTGTTGCCTGAGGTACACCGACACCCAAGACACCCCGAGAGGTACAAGCAGCACCAGGACCAATACCCACCAAGACAGCAGTTGCCCCAACTTTCATCAAATTGAGGGCAACGTCGTAGGTCACGCAATTCCCCAAAATTACTGGCATGGGCATATCCTGACAAAACTGTGCCAAATCCAGGGGATTGATGGACTCTGGTGACAGGTGAGCTGTAGAAACGACTGTTGCTTGAACAAACATTAAATCAGCACCAGCCTCTGCCACTACCTGACTATATTTACTGGCTCCAGCAGGGGTCAGACTCACAGCTGCAATAGCACCTTGGTCTTTGATTTCCCGAATTCGCTGGGTAATCAATTCTGGCTTAATCGGTGAACTATAAAGTTCCTGCATCAGGGGAACAAACTCAGAATTTCCCACCGAGGCAATGCGGTCTAGAATGGGTGATGGGTCAGAATAACGGGTTTGAATCCCTTCTAAGTTGAGAACCCCCATTGCCCCAATTTGGGACAACTTGACTGCCATGGACACATCAATCACCCCATCCATAGCGCTGGCGATAATAGGAATTTCTCGTTCAATACCGCCAATACGCCAGCGAGTATCAGCCAAACTGGGGTCGAGTGTCCGCTGTCCGGGAACAAGTGCAATTTCATCGATGCCGTAGGCTCTGCGAGCTATCTTACCTCGCCCAATTTGAATATCCACGCTGTTTTTCTTCCGAGATTATTTTAGCTAGGTTATCAAATTGGAGCGAAGATTGCTCGAACTATACAAAGAAACTATGAATTGTGAAGCATGAAGTATCAATTATGAATTCTTAATACTTCAGGTGCGCGCCCGTTCGCGCACCTTGAGGAGGGATCCAAGGGCGATTTACTCGCCCATTGGAAAGCCCACCTATAGCGAATTTAATTCGCCAAGGTCAAGCGCACCTTAGCCTTTCCCTGATTTCGGTTTCTTGATGCTTGGCTGGGTAAGGTGGTTTTTTTCGGTAAGGTTTGAGGTTGCTGCTGGCCGTGATGGGATGATATCCGTGGTCGGGGTTTTCTTATCCTTTGGTGTGATTGTGTTACTGGTGATTGTGCTACTGTTGTGAGTCATCATCTGGCGGATTTGACTAATCAACTCCCCTAGCTTGCCTTCCTCTAACAAACCATTAATCATTGATAAGCCACTGGTAGACAGTAGTAGTTTGTTGATGTCACCTACACTGCTAGCTCCGTTACCATTATTGCCATTGACACCGGGGAAGGAGTAAATCCGAGTATCTCCCAAAATTCCTGGCTGGGGAGCCAAGGCTTTGGCAATTTCTGGTAGTTGATTGGCTAACTCTGGCCATATGGTAGTGATGATTTTAGCAGTTAGCTGAGCATCGCTGATGGAATTTTCGGCTTCGATCAGGGATCGTTTACCTTCTGCCTCTGCCAAGGCTTTATCCCGATTTGCGTCTGCTAGGGTGCGGATCGACTCAGCTTCTAGTTCTGCTGCTTGTCTGGCTGCTTCAGCTTGACGAGACCGGCGGAATACATCGATTTCCACCACGTTTTGCTCACCAATCCGCCGTTGTTCGGCTTCTTGTTCAGCAGCAATCATAGAAAGGCGTTGTTGCCGTTCGGCCTCTTCTACTTCCTTAGCCGTGGCTACAGCGGCTTCAGCTTGAGCTCGTTCGGCTTCGGAATTGAAGCGATCGCGTTCTTTTTCAGAAATTGCGATCGCAGCGTCTTGTTGAGCAATTTTTGACTCTCGTTCTGCTTCTGCCAATTCTACCTGAGAATTAAGCAACGCAGCATCGACGGTTTTCTGACGAGTAACTTCAGCTACTTCTGCTTCCTGTTTTTGCAGGATTTGTGCCACCTTGAGGGCTTTATTCCGTTCTTCTAATTCAATATCTGCCTGAATTTTCTTAGCTTGGACTCCCAGCTGTTGTTGAATCTTTTCCTCTTCTAAGGTTTTCTGACGATTAATTTCTGCCAATTCAGCTTCTTGTTTTTGCAGGGTTTGTGCTACCTTAAGGGCTTTATTCCTTTCCTCTAGGGTGATATCGGCTTCAATTTGGCTTTGCTGCAAGGCCAGTAGTTTCCGAATTTCTTCCTCTTCTACAGACTTATTCTGTAAAATTTTAGTCCGCTGAATTGTGGCTGCTTCTGTGGCTTTAGCTTCTTCGATTTCCCGCTCACGCTGGGCTTTTAGGGCTTCAACCTCAAGCTTTTGACCCAGTTTCGCTTCTTCTTGTTCTTGGGCAATGCGTAGGGATTGCTTTTCAGCGTTGAGTTCTTTCTCTTCAATGGCAACTTTGGTATTTAGCTCAACTTCAGTTTTTTGCTGAATTGATTTTTGAATAGTTTCCGTGCGCAGACGTACTCCTTGGGCATCAAAGAAGTTATTCGTATCGTAGGTATCACTTTCTTCTATCTCAGAAATCGCGATATTATTGAGGGTTAATCCGACTTTTCTTAAGTCTTGCTGAATTAAATTCAACACTTCATCAGCAAATCCTAATTTATCGGAATCAATTTCTGCCAAATTCTTTTTCTTGGCTGCTGCTCTAATAGCATCATCCGCCCGTTTTTCGATAGCTTCTTTAATATCTTCGGGGGAAATTTTACCTTCACGAGATAGTCGTTGGGCAGCGGTAATCACATCGTCTTCATTGGCATTGATACAGACATAAAAGGTTACCCGCATATTAGCCCGCAGGTAATCTTGGGTCCGAACTGCTAGGTTACCGGTTCGCTCAACATCAATAGAAATTTCTCTGAGTGGGATACGGGTAAGTTCATGAAATCCTGGCAAAACCACACACCCGCCACTGAGAATAACCGTTTTCTTTTTGACAAAGACACCACCTGTCCGCAAAAATGCTTCGTTGTTGGGGGTGATGACATAAACTCTGGTGTAAGCCCAGATGCTTAATAGCAATAATACAATCAGACCTCCAATTACACCGGGGAAAAATAGAATTCCAGGAGGAAGCTGGGCTATAGATGACTGTACCGGAACAGTTTGCACTGTTGTTGTATTCATCGATGAGTTTGACATGGCTAAATCGATTTGCTGATAAATGGAGCTCTATATACTAATCAGGGAAAATCAGAAAATTTATGATAATCTTGACGAACTGATATACATCACAGCAGGTTGTGGGCCCTTGCTGACTAATAAGCATTGTCAAACCAGGCTTGCTGATCAGCACTATCTTTAAGCACTACGAGATAGTTATGATGGTGTCGGTCAATCACTAACACTTTGTTCCCCCGTTTAGGAGTAACTGTTGCCCAATTTGGTAAGGTGGCATTGACTGTAACTAAATTACGAGCTGGATCTAGGACATCGACTTGACCGATTTTGCCTTGGTTTTCCTTGGGAAGGGTGGCAGATGAAACTGTACCTTGACAGCCAATTAAGCGATCGCTACTGGTATCTTCTCCAAAGGAGGCGAAAATTTTTCCTATCGGTCGAGAGATGAATCCTCCGGTAACTAGGGTCAGGAACAATGACATTACTGATACCACCCCTGCCAAAAACCCAGTGGGAATACTGCCAGTAACACCACCAATCATGACATTGAACATCCAGCCGAAAAGTCCCAAAAGACTACAGTCTGTTGCCAAGAGTAAAATTAGGGGGGCTTTGCCGATACCTACCCATCCTAGAATTTCAATACCACCTAAATCATCATCGGCATCAGTATCTGTATCAGTACCGACATCCACATCTACATTGAGATCCACATCTAGATCTAGATCTGCATCTATATCAATGTCATCGTCTCCGCCACCAGAAACAATGACTAACAGAAACAGTAGAACTCCCATACCCAAAAAGATCCAGTAGGGGAGGTTGGCTAGGTTAAATAGCATGGGTGTATGCGATCGCGTTTTTTGAATGAATTGTTGCTCTATATATTCAGCCTAACGACTGGTTTCTTGGAAATCGGGAAAATGTATAGTATTTTTAATATTCTTGAAAGATTAACCTTAAGCCGATATTATGCACTTTAAAGTGTCACATTAACAATTAACTGAGAAAGGAATAGAAGGCTATCGCCGATCCGAGAATATCTAGCAAATACCCAGGAGTGCAACAACACTGGTTTGTGCTGGAAAGTCAGAAGCGCAAGGAGTCTGACCTCAAGCAACTGCAGAAGAAACTTAGCCATTGCAACACCCCACTGGCAAACCAAACTACAGAAATTGAGCGTGCAAGAGTTGGCCTGTGAGCCAGATGCATGGGCTGGTCTCGATCAATTTGAACAGCGCTTACCCTGGCATCGACTGGAGACCCGCACTGTGGTGTCGAAACCCCACTATCAGAAACGGGGCAAGCCCAAAGCTCGAACCCAACCGAACGACATCACCTATCACGTTCAAGCCCACGGCAGTCGCTCATGGCGGAAAACCCCAAGACCGCTTAGGTGCGCTTGACCCGTAATTAAATTCGCCACGGGTCGCACCTCTGCATCGCTTTAGAAATTTTATCTAGAAAATCTTGCCTTTTTTATTCATTATTTTCTCCATAGCCGTAAGTTTATTTTTTCGGATAAAAATAATTTTTAAGGCTTGCTTTATAGTGATATAAATAATTTTTTTTTCACAACTTTGCTATTTCGTTATTAAATTAACTGATTTTTTTAATATCAATAAATTAATAAAAATCCCTGATTTTCGGAGTTTATCTATTTTTATAACCCTCTTTTTACCTATAATTTTCTGTTGACTTTCTCTTTTTTAAGCAGATAATTGTATTTCGGCTAATTTCCAAGATATGACTAGCTTGAGTTTTTCCCATGGCATCGTCAATAGCACTCATGACTTTTGTTCTTAAATCGTAACTGTCAGAAACTAGGCTTTTATTAATTAATTAATAACCATTGACTTGATGACTAGTATGTCCTATTATTTGCTTCGACTGCTATAGGACGGAACAATTTGAGGGTTGGTAAACAGTAGTAAAAAGTTTAACAAAGTCTAACAATCTCTAGAATTATTTGTTAGACTTAAATAATGGCATTAGTACCAATCCGTAAGGCGGTCGAACTTACGGGACTCTCCAGGAACACCTTAAGGAAGTACGCAGACAATGGCACGATCAAATCTGAAAGAACCCCAAGCGGATACAGGCTCTTTGACACAGGTAGTCTCCAACGCCTTGGGAAAAGCCAAGGAATTCAACGGGCTACAATCTGTTACTGCCGAGTCAGTAGTAGCAAACAATTTGACGACCTTGCCAGACAAGTTGCCTACATGCACTCCCTCTTCCCGCAAGCAGAAATCATCCAGGACATCGGTTCAGGACTTAACTACAAACGCTTTGGTCTTAGAACCATACTGGAGCGACTTATGCGCTGTGATCAGCTCACGATTGTTGTTGCCTGTAGAGACAGACTTACCCGATTTGGGTTTGAACTCATTGAGTACTTGGTTAGAAGTTACCGTAAGAGTAGTGCAGCCTTTATAGTTGGTAAATTATGCAGCATAGGGTAAAGGTTTTGTAGTAAGGCTGCACTACTCTAAGGTTTCATCTCCGGTCAGTCTCAACGGTGGAAAAATCTTGGTTCTCGACCAACCTGAAAGTTGTCCAGAATCCGAGCTTACCGCAGATCTTCTCTGAATCATTCACGTCTTCTGTTGCCTTGTCCACGGACTCAGGAAGTACGGGTCAAAAATCAAAAAAGATCCGGATATTCCTGGATGCACAGCAGAGGGCGACTGTCCGTAAGTGGTTCGGAGTGTCCCGGTATGTTTTTAATAAAACCGTCAAAATACTGCAAAATGGCGAAATAAAAGCTAACTGGAAAGCCCTTAAAACCGGAATATTGCATGGTCTTCCTGAATGGTGCGGGACAGTGCCTTATCAGATTAAATCCATAGCGATTAAGGATGCTTGCACTGCTGTTAGGGAGGCGAAGAAAAAATCTAAGAAGACTGGGCAAATTAACCGAGTTCGATTTAGGTCTCGTAAGAATCCAGTTCAGTCTTGTTATATCCCGAAGTCAGCTGTCTCAGACAAAGGTGTTTATCACACAAAACTAGGTAGATTGACCTTTGCTGAGACAGTCCCCGATCAGATTGGGGACTGTCGATTAACTAGCACCAATGGGAACTACTACTTAACAGTTCCCCACAAGACAACTCAAATTAAGACCGAAAACCAAGGTATAGTAGTGGCTTTAGACCCCGGTGTTAGGACATTTTTGACCTTTTTTAGTGAGACTTCTGTTGGTAAGATTGGGAATGGTGACTTTTCTCGGGTTCAGCGACTTTGTTCCCATCTCGATTGCCTTTTGTCAAAAATAAGTAAAGCAAAAGGCAAGCAGAAATATCGGATGAGAAAAGCGGCCAGACGGATAGTCATCAAGATCAAAAATCTGATCAACGAATTACATCACAAAGCTGCCCGATTCCTAGTAGATAACTTTGATGTGATACTGCTTCCTACTTTTGAAACTTCTGAAATGTCCAAAAAAGGAAACAGAAAAATCAGATCTAAAACGGTTCGCAACTTACTATCATTTGCTCACTATCGTTTCAAAGAGTTTCTCAAGCATAAGGCTCAAGAGACAGGGAAGTTTGTAGTTGACGTCTGTGAAGCTTATACCAGTAAAACTGTTAGTTGGACTGGCGAATTAGTAAACATTGGCGGTAACAAGACTATTAAGTCAAGAATTGATGGTCAGGTAATGGATTGACCTTTGGTCACGCTTCGCGAACGGGACATCAATGGCGCGCGAGGAATTTTTCTTCGCGCTTTGGGAGATACCCCCTGGCTGAGAAATCAGCTTGCATTGGCGGGCTAAGATGTACTTTGGTAGATTTTGGTAGCTAAAAAGTATCGGTAAACGAGTGCTCGACAAAGTCAAACAGATGGGCAAGGCGGTCTCGCGGTTGTATCTGATTTGGGTTGATGGAGGCAATAGTTGTGAGCCTTTGATCATGTGGGTCATGGATTTGTGCGGTTGGATGGTACAATTCTTACTCCGACCCCAACAGACCAAAAGCTTCGTACTGCTTAAAAAGCGTTGGGTAGTGGAGCGCACTTTTGGTTGGCTGATGGGATGCTGTCGATATGGTCAGAGACTTATGAGTTATTGGCTCAAACATCAGAGACATTGATTTATCTGGCTATGATACGGATCATGGATCGCCGCTTGGCCTAAAATTTGACCTCTGATCACTTGTGAAACATCCTCTTAGTTCAATCAGTAATATTCTTGATGCGGCAATTTCAATTTATATATGAAACAAAAACTGACCTGGTGGCAAATAGCTAAACAAGGGCTGACTTATCTTTTCATGTTAGGTCTGAGTACTTTTCCCTCAGAGGCAGTCGCTGAGACCTTTCGTCTCAGGGAAGCAACAATCGCAGAGATTAACCAAGCTTTTGAGAAGAATGCACTCACTTCCGAACAATTAGTGCAACTTTATCTCAATCGTATTGAAGCCTATGACGATCAGGGACCGAAAATTAATGGGCTAATTTCTATCAATAACAATGCCCTTAAAGAAGCAAGGGAGTTAGACCAAGAACGCCAGCAGAAAGGACCGCGAAGTCCTTTACATGGCATCCCCATCATTCTGAAAGATAACTATGACACTACCGATTTACCCACAACAGGAGGATCGGTGCTGCTGGAAGGTTCCTTACCCCCCGATGATGCTTTTACTGTTAAGAAGTTGCGAGAGGCAGGAGCCATTATTCTTGGTAAAGCAAACATGAGTGAATTTGCTGAATCCTATGGTAGGCTAGGTTACAGTTCCCTTGGGGGACTGACACGCAATCCCTACAAATTAACTCGTGATCCTTCGGGTTCGAGTGGAGGCAGTGGGGCTGTAATTGCGGCAAATTTTGCTGTTTTAGCCACCGGAAGCGATACTTCAGGCTCAATTCGTGGCCCTGCAGCAGTAGCAGGTCTTGTCGGTATCAAACCCACTCAGGGACTGGTTAGTCGAGATGGTATTATCCCCCTAACCCTCTCCTTTGATAGTGCAGGCCCTATGGCTCGAACCGTGACAGATGCAGCGATCGCTTTGGGTGTAATGGCAGGGGTTGATCCCAATGATTACCGTACCCTGGAAAGTGTTGGGAAAACATATAAGGACTACACCCAGTTTCTCAATAAAAAAGCCCTAAAAGGGGCAAGAATTGGGGTGGCGATTGATTTTCGGGGTGGGAACCCTGAGGTAGATGCTGCAACTGATGCAGCAGTTGCTAAGCTGAGGGAATTAGGTGCAACAGTTGAGTCGGTGGATTTCTCTCCCAAATTGGAAAACCTCTGGCCTTTCATGGAAGAGGTAACAGAGGCTGAGTTTGAACCCCAGATCGATAGTTACCTAAAAAACCTCCAGCTTCCATTCCCTGACACCCTGAGGGAAATGTATTCGATGAGCTTATCTAACCCATTAGTCAATTCAGAACAGGCTCTCAATCCTGGTCGCGTCGGAGGGTTTGGAGAGTCTCTAAAGCATCCAGAACTGGCTGATACCGAATATCTTTATATTATCCATTTCGAGTTTCCCAGGGTTCGCCAGGAGATTTTATCGATTATGAGTGCCCAAAATCTCGACGCGATTATTTGGCCCACCATGACTTGTCCTGCCGGTCCGCTCTATAATATCGAGGATCCAACCTATCAATGTGCCTCAAATGACCCCTACATACCAGGGTACTTAGCCAATGTTTCTGGTTTTCCCGGCATTTCCGTGGCAATGGGCTTTACTGAGCAGGGATTACCCCTAGGACTGACTTTCTTTGGTAAGCCTTACAGTGAGCCTACCTTACTGGGATTCGCTTATGCTTATGAACAGGCAACCCAGTTTCGGCGACCTCCAACAACCACTCCTGCTTTGCCTGGTGAAAATTTTGACTATTAGTGGGTAACTGAGATTTTTTGGGTTCTAGACAAGTACAGACCAAATCACAAATAACTGAGTATCAAGGTACTACTAGTGCTGCTAATGAGCCAATCGGAACTATTTTAGATGGCCTAATTCAGCAATCTAGTAACAACCAATAAATCAATCGAAATCATTCACAAACCTCTACGAGTTATTGTAGGGGTTTTTCTAATCTCCTCTCCAACCTGCAGAATGTGGGTTTAAGCATTCAGCCACAAGACTTAAGATTTCTTGGGGATTGTCGGAATTACTAGGAAAATTCCGACAATCAACACTTTAATTAGTAGTGGAGCAAAAACAAAGCTTAGCAACAGGCAAATTATCACTATTAATAATGATGCCACTTTCAAGATTTCTTCTGTAGTGTTCAGAGAAAGGTAAGTAGCTACTGCGGCAATCACCAGACTGATTAGTAAGGGCATATACTCAAGGGTTGAGTCACTAAATACTTATCAGGGTTAACCCTTAACTTTTATGACTGAGGTTGGCTTTTTGTAACAAAACTTAACTTAAGTTAATGTACAGGAGTTTTGGCGTTGCTTAAACTACAGATGATAGGACTTAAAAACAGTCTGGGTTTCTATAGCAAAGCATGAGCCCACAACACTAAGCCAAAAAAACTAAAAATTAGCAATAAAGCATCCCTTCGCACGGGAAAACTAAAGGGTACAACTACTAGATACCTGTAAGTAAGCGATGAACTTTAGCTTTAACTTTTTTGATCTGTTCTGGATTTTTCTAATCATCTCGTCGTTGCAGCCCTTGTGGCAACGTCGCCAGATGCAATATAGACGTTTTCGAGCTTTGCAAGAATTCGAGGAGAACCGCAAAAGTCGGTTAATTTTACTGATTCACCGACAAGAGTCTATTAGCTTGTTTGGCATCCCTGTGTCCCGCTACATATCTATTGAAGATTCTGAACAAGTGCTCAGGGCAATCCGTCTAACTCCACCAGATGTTCCTATTGATCTTATTTTACATACTCCTGGGGGATTGGTGCTGGCTACAGAACAAATTGCTAGAGCTTTAATTCGTCATCCTTCTAAAGTTACTGTCTTTGTACCCCACTATGCCATGAGTGGTGGTACTATGTTAGCCCTAGCCTCTGATGAAATTGTGATGGATGCCAATGCTGTCCTTGGACCAGTTGACCCTCAACTAGGGAATACTGCTGCTAGCATTCTCAGAGTTGTGGAGCAAAAGCCCCTTGAGAGTATTGAGGATCAAACCTTGATGATGGCTGATTTGGCAGGTAAAGCCATTAAGCAGGTGCAACGTTTCGTGCGAACGTTGCTGCTAGACGATATCCCTAAGCAGAAGATTGACCCAGAACACATCGATAGAATTATTGACTTTCTTACTACTGGTCAAATCACCCATGACTGTCCGATTACTGTCGAGGAAGCCTCTGAACTAGGTCTACCTGTCACGGTTGGTCTACCTAAAGCTATCTATAAACTAATGGATTTGTACCCCCAACCTCAAGGTGGACGTCCATCGGTACAGTATATTCCTCTGCCCTATAAACCTACTCCTACGTTACCGGATACCACCAGCAGACCGTTATCGGACAAGTAGTAGAAATTTTTGATAATGGTGGAATGATGAGATAATCGGGTGAGGTGGATAAACTCAATTGCTCCACTCAGGACTCAGGACTCAGTAATCATTACTCGTACTGGGGCTAAAAACCTTAGGGAAGCCCTACCATACGATTAAACCATCTGAAGAAGGAGAATTTAGGATAAATCTGGCAGGGCATACATCAACTTATCCCAGCATATCCCAATTTGGTTTTTTTTTGTCTTTTTCAGATGGCAATTAGTAATTAGGTAAGCTATCAGTTATCAGCAATCAGCTAGGAGCAATCAGCAATCAGCCATCAGCCATCAGCCATCAGCATATGCGCTACGCGCACGCGTGCGCGTTCAGCAATCAGCTATTCCCATTAGCCGTAGGCCAGGCTAAGGGAACGAGACTTTTGAATAAAATAAGCTGACGGCTGACCGCTGACTTCTGAATACTTACGTAATTGGTAATTTGATCAATCTTAACTTTCCCAGTCCTAACCGAATTATAGGATAATACAATTGAGGTATGCGTTTGTCTCTGAGCCTTGATTCAATCTGAAACCTTAGAACTACTGGAATGGTCCCGCCTGTGCCAACACCTGGCTACCTTTGCGGCTACTAAGCTGGGAGCCTTTGCGGCTCGTTATCTCCACCCCCCAGCAACTCAACGGGAAAGCCTAGACCTGCTAGCCCAAACCAAAGAAGCCTACCAACTGGAAACTAGTTTAGACACAGGACTAACCTTTGACGGCATTCAAGATATTGGTGAATCTCTTGATAGAGCAGAGCTCCAAGGCATTTTGTCCGGTGAGGAACTATTAGCGATCGCAACAACCTTAGCTGGTGTGAGGCGTCTACGGCGGTTTATTGAAGACCAAGAGGATGTAGAAATTCTGAAGGAACTGGTGGCTGACAGCCGCACCTACCCAGAACTTGAACAAGAAATTCACCGTTGTATCGATGACCGAGGCGATGTAGCTGACCGGGCAACCCCGAAGCTGGCAGGGATTCGGACTCAGATGAAATCATTACGAGACCGAATTTATGAAATCCTCCAGGGGATTGTCCAGCGTAAAGGGGGCGCATTACAGCAACAGTTAATTACTCAACGGGGTGATCGGTTTGTACTCCCGGTTAAAGCTCCCCAGAAAGATGCTATTCCTGGTATTGTTCACGATACGTCTAGTACCGGTGCCACCCTATACGTGGAACCGAAGGCCATTGTTAGCTTAGGCAATCAACTGCGAACCCAGCGGCGGCAAGAACAAGTGGAAGCGGAAGCAGTACGTCGTGCCTTGAGTGAACAAGTAGCAGCAGTTAAGGCAGACTTGGAACGGTTGCTGGTTGTAGCAACTACCCTAGATTTAGCTACCGCTAAGGCAAGGTATAGTCTGTGGTTAGAAGCCAATCCCCCCAGATTCATTGACCGCAATCAGAATGAAAGCATTACTCTGCGGCAACTGCGCCATCCTCTACTGGTGTGGCAGCAAAAACATGAACAAGGCACATCAGTTGTTCCGATTGATGTCCAGATTCAGTCCTACATTCGGGTAGTTGCTATTACCGGTCCCAATACTGGCGGTAAAACCGTTACCTTGAAAACCTTTGGTTTAGCGGCACTGATGGCAAAAGCTGGTTTATTTGTGCCAGCAAGGGAACCAGTAGAACTGCCTTGGTTTGAGCAAATTCTGGCAGATATTGGGGATGAGCAGTCTATAGAACAGAGTTTATCCACTTTCTCGGGTCACATTCGTCGGATTAGTCGGATTATTGAGGCGATAACTACCCCAAAAGAAGAGTTGCAAGTTGGCAGGGAGTTGCAAGTTGGCAGGTTGAAGGTTGTTCGCGAAGCGTGGCCACAAGGCCAAGGTTTTCCAGACAACATTCAACCGGCTAACCTTGAACCAGATAACCTTGGCCAAAAGGCCACGCTACGCGAACAATCGGCCAACATTCAACCGGCCAACATTCAACCGGCCAACCTTAAACAACCTTCAACTCCTCGTGCGTCACTCGTACTATTAGATGAAGTAGGAGCAGGGACTGACCCGGCAGAAGGTAGTGCATTAGCGATCGCATTACTGAAATACCTGGCAAACACAACACAATTAACCATTGCGACTACCCATTATGGGGAACTCAAAGCACTAAAATATCAAGACGAGCGGTTTGAGAATGCCTCGGTGGAGTTTGATGATCAAACCCTGTCACCAACTTACCGTTTATTGTGGGGTATTCCCGGTCGCTCCAATGCCTTGAGCATTGCTAGACGCTTAGGGTTAAACCCATCGGTGGTGGATCAGGCTCAAACCCTTTTGGGGGGAGCTTCGGAAGATGTGAATCAGGTAATTGCGGGTTTAGAAGCTCAACGGCGCACTCAGGAAACTAAAGCCCAAGAGGCCAATCAGTTACTGCAACAAGCTGAATCTCTCCATCAGAAACTCTCTGAACGGGCAAAACTTTTGCAGGAGCGGGAACGGGAATTGAAGCTTTCCCAGGAACGGTCTGTGCAAGATGCGATCGCAGAAGCTAAGAAAGAAATTGCCCAAGTGATTCGCCAGTTGCAGCAAGGCTCCCAAACTGCTCAAAATGCCCAAAAAGCCACAAACGCTCTTAAGGAGATTGCCCAGCGTCAAATCCCAGCCGCACCGCCTCCTAAACCAAAACCAGGATTCCGTCCCAAAGTAGGCGATCGCATTCGCATTCCCCGATTGAATCAGACAGCTGAGATCCTCAGTGCCGCAGATAATGGGGAGCTAACGGTACGCTTTGGCTTAATGAAAATGACCGTTGCCCTAGCAGATGTGGAATCTTTGGATGGACAAAAACCCGAAAATGTGGTAAAAACTACATCAAAACCAGATCCTGCCCCAACTCTAGTCTCGCCGCCAGCTACGGCTGTGCGCACCTCAAAAAATACCATTGATATTCGAGGAAGTCGGGTAGCTAATGCAGAGATTGACATCGACCAAGCAATATCTAAGGCGATAGACTTTGGAGTACTCTGGATTATTCATGGCAAAGGAACTGGTCGATTAAGACAAGGTGTCCACGCTTTCTTGGAACAGCACCCTCTAGTGGAGCGTTTTAAGCTAGCCGAACAATCTGATGGTGGGACTGGTGTTACCGTTGCTTACCTTAAATAAGTTAACAGGTTAGCCGGTTAGCGGGTTAACAGGTTAGCCGGTTAACAGGTTAGCGGGTTAACAGGTTAGCGAGTTAGAATGCAATGCGTGAACATTCAACCTTCTAGCCTTCAACCTTCTAACCTTCAATCTTCTAACTTTAAACCAAAGCTTTAGCAGCAGGAAACATACCTTAATCTTTGGTAGTCCTGTTTCCAAACCTGTAACAGCGACGGGTAAACCGAATTTGCTTTACTAAACTAAAATTATGGTTTCCACTGTCAAGATGCCAAAATCACCTCCTGCTTGGGAGGATTTGCCTCTGAGTCAAGCCGCAGACTCAATCGATCTCGATAATATCAAAACCCAGCTAGATTTAGTCTTGCTTAGTCTAGAAGCTCTAGCAGGTATTGGTTCAGAGGAGATGCTGCAAGCTGCTGCTGAATTAAATTTAGACTCAATGATCACAGACCGAGTAGCATTGTGGCGTCTGCGTCAGTCTAATCCCCTGCGCAAAAGTTCAGGAGGCCGGAAAAAGCTGGATGTGGAGGAAGCGCGATCGCTAGTTTTAATCATCTGTCACTTGGCTAAAAACCATCAAGAATTGATCCGTCGTGCGGTGGCTTTACTCGAACAAATGACACAACAAAACAGTGAACCTCATCGTGCTGCTTTATT
>NZ_JAAHIE010000025.1:0-8487 GCF_010671945.1 Moorena sp. SIO4E2 | reverse complement strand
AATCTGTGGTGAAGAAGTTGCGGTTTGAGTTGCGTTTTGATGACCCCCGCAAGCCAGAAGAACAACAGGTAACCTTACGAGGCAACGCAGAAGATTTAGATGTGTTGTATGAAGCGGTAGATGGCTATGTTCAGCACTTCCTTGAGCCGTCCCCAAAGCAACTGGTTGCCTCTGGAAACTCTAAGGCCGTAGGCCACGCTACGCGATCGGCTGAGGTTACTCCCTTAAATCTGTTAACTCTTCCAACCCCTCAGGAAGAAAATGCCACAGCAGTTCCAACTCAGCAAATCCATCTGCAATCGAAAGGGTTACTGAGCCATAGCCTGTTTCTCGGTAAGCTGGCTAATGAAGAATCTGGGTCAGTACTTGATTTAAGTGCTACACAGCTGTTTGATTTAGCTAGCGCTTTGGATGAATATGCGGCTGAAGTAGTATCCCTACCAAAACTCAATCAGCCCAGTTGGAAACCAGAATCATCGGCTTGGATGCGTACAGCAGCATCAATGCTTTTGGCAGTGGGTGTAACAGCGGCAGTGATTAAGTTGCTTGATAAACCTCAGCCTGTTGAGCAAGCGAAAACACTAACAACAGCACAATCACAAACAAAAGCATTAGACTCCAGCAAAATTGGGAAAAAGCGAGCCATCTCCAAGGTTCCCCCAGCACCGAGCACTCCCATCCCAACTCCATCGGTACCACCCCGTTTATCCCCAGGAACCAAGTTACCGCCACCGCCTCCCGTTAAGCCACCCTCTCTACCAGTACGCACTCCACCACCGCCTCCCGTTAAGCCACCCTCTCCAGCACCAGTACGCACTGCGCCAGCAATAGCCTCACGCCCGAATTCACGTCCGATGCTCAAGATTGTTCCTGCTCCAGCTAGGACACCAGACTCTCCTAAACTGAGTGCTACTAGTTCTGGTGTTAGTCCTGTAGCTAGTTCTGTTACTAGTCCTGTAGCTAGTTCTGCTGTTAGTCCTGCTGCTGCTCCTGGGGCTAGTAACGGTGATGCACCTGTTTCTGAGGCTAGTAAAACCAATGTACCTACTGCTGATGCAAATACCCAACCCAAACCAACTCCACCCAGTCCCATCGCTGTAGTACAAACTGTGTCAGAATTGCCAGTGATTAAACCAGCGCCCTCTCCTACTGACGTGGCAACTCAGGATTCCTCTAGAGAAAGTCTATCGATCCCCACAGAAACAGTGGTAATCCCTGAGGCCGAGTCTTCGATTTCTTCTACTTCTACTTCTTCTAGGTCTTCTACTACTAATGTGGCGGTTCAAGCCATCCCTGCTCCTCAACAGAATGTGTCCACTCTCTCTAGAGGTCCTTCTACCTCTAGAATTATCGATCAAGCTGTGCCTAGACTGAATGTACCGAGTAGCCCTGTGATCGATCAAGCTGTGCCTGGACTGAATGTCCCTAGTAGCGCTGTTTCTGATTCTTTAAACTCATCCAAGCCTACTGTTGCGAATCAGATATCTCAAAATACCCTGTTTGATAAGATTTCTCAGGTAGCAGAAGCTAGACGATATTTCCAGGAGCGCTGGCAACCTCCCGAAGGGCTACAGAAAACCTTGAACTATAGTTTGTGGTTAAATAATAATGGTACAATCCGACGTATAATACCCCTTGGGCAAGCAGCCAAAACCTATATAGATAACGCCCCCATACCTCTGCTCGGTGAAACTTTTGTCTCCCCTTTAGAAGGGGAAGGTATACCAAAAATTAGGGTGCTGCTACACCCGGATGGTAAAGTACAAACTTTGTTGGAAGGGATGAATTGAGGTAATTAATAATAGGGGCTCTTGCTTACCACCTATTAGGTTAAATAG
Organism: Moorena sp. SIO4E2; assembly: GCF_010671945.1. Lineage (NCBI taxonomy): Bacteria > Bacillati > Cyanobacteriota > Cyanophyceae > Coleofasciculales > Coleofasciculaceae > Moorena > Moorena sp. SIO4E2. The sequence goes on along the minus strand of NZ_JAAHIE010000025.1, from coordinate 6,649 downwards.
GTTAAATTTAGTTGAAATAGGTTAAATTCCTTCCTAGGATGTCCGAAACTATTGTTAGGAAATTTTGGACAGTATTTTTGTGTGCGCTCCCTAGCGCTCCTTTGGAAAATGCGGAGTCTCACCCTATTAACCTTTTATTTACTATGGGGAAGTTTAAAATCTAGGTATAACTATCTTGGCAGTTGTTTTAAGTAGCATTTTGGCATAGTAAGTCCGGATAAGCAAGTTAACTAAACTCTATATCTAGAGTCTTTGGGTAAGCCCTGAGTTGGTCTTGCGCTCCTGACGTTGGCTGTTAGGATTCTCCACCATTCACAATTCGTTTTTATCTGGGTTCAAACTGAAAGGAATCATGAAAGTTATGAAGAAGCATAAAATCCAATTTCCACCTACAAATGTTCGAGAGCTTGGCCAAGATGAGGTCTATTTTTACCTTGTTAATGGAGAATCCAGGGAGAAGATCCGTCTACATGACTATGACCGGATATTCGACGTTCCTGAATTATACGAGCAGGTTGTATACGAGCGTCTGAAGTGCCAGTCTCCGTCAATTGTAGTGGATATCCTGCAGTCTGCCGTTTCTCAAGGGGACCAGAGCCTCAACGAGCTTCGGGTACTTGATCTTGGGGCAGGAAACGGGATAGTTGGTGAAAAGCTGAAACAACACGGAGTATCACGGCTCATCGGAGTTGATATTATTCCCGAAGCCCAGGCTGCCACTGAGCGAGATCGGCCTGGAATCTACGATGAATTCTATGTGATGGATTTCTGCAATCTCAGTGATAAAGATCGTGATGAACTCAATTCTTGGTCACCTAACTGCCTGGTTTCAGTAGCAGCACTTGGGTTCGGTGACATACCAGCAAAGGCTTTCTTGGAAGCATTCAATGTAATCAGCGAAAATGCCTGGGTTGCCTTTAATATCAAAGAAACCTTCCTTGATGCAAGTGATAATTCTGGATTTTCACAGCTTATTCGGAAACTGATCTTCTCGGAATTTTTGGATCTCTATCATCTTAAAAGGTATCGGCATCGGTTCTCCCTCGAAGGCGAAAAGCTCTATTACTTTGCCCTAGGGGGCAAAAAAAATTCTGATGTTCCGCTCTCCTTAATAGACTCACTTGAATAGACTCACTTGGGTTGTGATCCTGACAGGGCAAACCTATATAAAATTCGGCTAACCGGGAAGCTAATATGCAGACAAACCGGTTATTGCCCAATAACGGGGATTACAACCAAATTAGTAAGCATATGCGCTACGCGCACGCTGCGCGAACAGCACTCAGCACTCAGCTTATTTTATTCAAAACCACCGATTGCGCTACGCGCACGCTGCGCCAACAGTAGCGTGCCCATAGCGCATAAGTACCTCAATGAGTGTGCCCATTCGCTTCGTGTGGCCATAGACCTTGGCCTTTGGCTGATAGCTGATATCTGATAGCTGAATGCTTACCCAAAATAATCCTCCACAATCTTTACTATACGCTCCGCCGCACGACCATCCCCAAAGGGATTAATGGCATTTGCCATCCCCTGATAAGCTACTGAATCACTCAACAACAAACTTGCCGCCCCCACCATCTGCTCTGGGTTAGTCCCTACCAACTTCCCAGTCCCAGCTGCGATCGCTTCCGGTCGTTCCGTGGTCTTACGCAACACCAGCACTGGCTTACCCAAACTCGGTGCTTCCTCCTGCAATCCGCCAGAATCAGTCATCACTAAATAACACCGTTGCATCGCTGCTACCAATTCCACATAATCCAGCGGTTCTGTTAAAAATACCCGCTCATGGTCACCTAACATTGCCCTTAGGGGTTCCCTGACCGTAGGATTACGATGGAGAGGTAACAATAATGCTGTATCTGGGAACTTATCTAAAATCTGGAGGAACCCCTGGGCTATATCTTCCAGTGGTTTCCCCCAGTTTTCCCGACGGTGTACCGTTGCCAAAATCGTCCGGTATCCTTCCCAATCTAAACCCGGAACCTCACACACTGGTTCCCGTTCAGCCACCATCAACAGGGCATCAATCACTGTATTCCCAGTTTTATGAATTGCGCCAGTCACCCCAGACCCCTGCAAATGCTCTACTGCTAGGGGAGTGGGGGCAAAATGTAATTGAGTAATCTGAGAAATCAGCCGTCGATTCGCTTCCTCTGGATAGGGATTAAACAAATCATTGGTGCGCAATCCTGCCTCCACATGACCCACCGGGATACGTTGGTAAAACGCTGCCAAGGCCGCAGCAAAGGCCGTAGTTGTATCCCCCTGCACAACTACCAACTGGGGCTGCAATTCCTGAAATAACTCCTCTAACCCCCGTAAACTCAAACAAGTAATATCGGTCAGAGTTTGCTTGGGCTGCATAATTTCTAAATCCCGATCCGCCCTCAGCTCAAACATCTGCATTACCTGGTCTACCATTTCCCGATGCTGACCCGTTAACACCACCTGAGTCTTAAATTTCCCAGAGCGTTGGAACTCAAGAATCACTGGAGCTAACTTAATTGCCTCCGGACGAGTCCCTAATGTGATACAGATTTGAATTGGAGACTTGGTTGAACCCTGATTTAGGGTCTCGGGTCTAAGGTCTGGGGGAATTTCCAGGGGTTTCATAATTATAATATTTCTCAATTGGGTGAGGTAGTTTCGTTACTCAACACTCAGCAATAACCCAGGCGAGTCAATAATAGAACAATTTCATCAATAGCACGAAGGAGTGTAGCAGCAGATTGGTCAGATTGATTTACCAGAATACTAAATACCAAAGTTTTATAGTCAGGAATATCAAGATAGCCGGATAAGGCTGAGACACCACTTAATGTACCAGTCTTGGCCTGGAGCTTACCAAGAGCTGCGGTATCACGAAAGCGATCGCGTAAAGTTCCACTAACCTCAGCCGTAGCCAAGGATTCTCGATAAACCTGAGCTAATGGGGTTTGTGCCATCAGTCTCAGAGTTTGTGCGATCGCAAACGGACTAGCTAAATTATGGCGAGATAGCCCAGACCCATCAGCCAGGCTATAGCTTTTTGGGTCAACCCCTAACTCCGTTAAGCTCTGTTGAACCGCGACCAGACCCAACTTAGGGCTAGACTCACTCCCTACCTCTGTTTCCAGTTGGTGCAATAATGCCTCAGCATACAAATTATTACTGTGCTGATTGATTTCCTTTAACAATAGCGCTAACGGAAGAGATTCTACTGCTGCTAACTCTCTGGTTGTTTGTGTATTGGTTATTTCTGTATTATTAACATTAGAACGAAATCTATTATTAACCTCTCTTCCCATCCCCTGATCTGATGATCTGACCATCTCAGCTGAACTGTCTTTTACCAATGCCTTAATCACACCAATTCCCTCAGCTTCCAGGATACGGCGGAAGGACTCTAGGAAATAATGGGCTGGGTCGCGAACTGCTAACCCCCAGAAGTCTGGTGCAGCATCTGCCGCCAGTTGACCGTTAATCACTAACACCGGCTCACCTAAAACTCCCATTATTTCTACTGAGTATGGTATTCCGGCCTTACCGGTAACAGCACGATTATCCACACGCCACTGTCTAGCCGCTATGGAATCACTCCAACTAACGCGCAATGGTTTTCCTGGCTGTTGGGGCAATAGGGTTAGTCCAACAGTATTTTGATTGAGAATAAGTCGATTAACCGAAGCGCCATAGTATAGATAACTATCGCTCCACTCCCAGGTTGGATTGATAATACCATAGGGAGTATAGCCATCTTCTACAATTAACTGTTGCACCCACGTCACCCCTTGACCCTTTAGTTGTTGTGCCACATCTGTTAACTGGGTATTGGTTAAGCTTGGGTCTGCTTGTCCCACAATCCGTAAGGAAGTCAAATAGGGGCTAGTGCCAGTACCATAAACCGGTGTGCGAATCCGGTATTGCTGACCTAGTTGACGTAACGCTGCTGCTGTGGTAATGAGTTTGATATTGGATGCTGGAATAAAGAAACGTTCTGATTCAAGACTGTAGAGGGGAGCTGAGTCGGCTAAGGGTTGAATCAAAATACCCCAACGCGATCGCATAAATTCGGGACGACTGATTATGGCATCAATGGCTGTAGTTAAGTCAGCAGGACAAATCTTGTCTCCAAAGGATTTCGGTTCCTCAACTACTTCAACTGCTGCCGGTGTCGCCATCACCCCTTGCTTGATGACTAACTGTACAGCTAACCACAACAGCAGCAAAGTTATTGGTTTTCCCCATCGATGTAAGGGATTTGGCATAACTCACAACTCATAACTCACAACTCATAACTCACAACTCATAACTGAGGTACAGGCATCAGGCGTGGAACGGGCATCAGGCGTGGAATGGGCATCTTGCCCGTTTCCTGCCGCAACTCACAACTGACCTACTGACGCCCTCAGCACTCAATTCATTTGTCTAATCCGTTAATGACTAAACTATTAAAAATTACTCATCAACGCTGGCTCATTATCCTATCCCTATTGATTATCACACCATTAGGGATTCTTTCCAAGTACTACTCTGGTCTTGGAGAAAAATGGGTTCATGACTACTCTGGTGCTATTTTGTATGAGATTTTTTGGTGTTTATTGATATTTTTTATTATCCCCAATCGCCAAGCAATAACCCGAATTACCTTAGTAGTTTTTAGCATTACCTGTGCCCTAGAATTATTACAACTTTGGCAAACCCCTCTCTTAGCCCCGATTCGTGCTTCCTTAATCGGTAAATTCATCTTAGGAACTACCTTTGTATGGTGGGATTTCCTCTATTATGCCATTGGCAGCGTCTTAGGTTGGCTATGGTTACGGCAAATCTCCCAGTTTCGGAAACTGATCAGATAATAGTAAATCCGCTTAATTAATCAGTAAGCATTCAGCCGTCAGCTGTCAGCCGTCAGCTTAAAATAAACCTCCTTCGCTATGGGAACAGCTGACATAAAATAGATTAAACTAATACTTACCTGTTTTAGTCAAAAGCTGTTCGCGCAGCGTGGGCGTAGCGCATTAACTGATAGCTTAATGCTGATAGCTGAATGCTTACCTCCCAACTCCCGAATCCCGACTCCCGACTCCCTATTCCCTTTATTATACCCGACATGATATTACTCAAAACTAACGGATATTTCTACCTTTTCTTTGGGATATAATCCAATATATTGAGCACGAATAGTAGTACCAGATTTAACAGTAACTAGGGGAGTCATGGATCCTAAAGACAGTAAATCGCCTTTCTTCAAAACTTTACCTGATGCCTTCAAAGAATCTTTTAACCAAAGTACTACCTGTAACGGATTTCCTAATAAAGCACTACTTTTACCAACAGCTAACTCATTACCAGCCTTATCTACAATTACAATCTTTATATTTTTTAATCGTTCTTCCCAATCAGGGGTAGCAGATAAAGGAATCGGTGTTCCTAAAACTCCCAAGCGAGCACCGACATTAATGGCTACCAAAGCAGGCCCATCAAGATTCACTTTTGGGTCATAAACTAAATCTGGTAGTTCCATGAAGGGAATGACGGCATCAAGAGCAGCTAAAGCTTCCCTAGGGGTAGTAGCACTATTAATCTCTTCGCTACCAACTCTAACGATTAAGTCTCCTTCATATACAGGTCGAGCACCGAAGTTGGCAGAGACAACCGCTCCACTGTTGAGCAACATCTTTTCGAGAAGTACACCTCGTATGGGTTCAGAGACTTTGAAGCGCTCTTGAGCAGCAGGATTAGTCAGTCCAGCTTTGTAACCTACAACGTTTCCTAAACTAGAGCTCAACTGTTGTACAAATTGGTCTTGCAAAGCCTGGGCTTGTTCAACGGTTAGCTGAGTCGCAACTCCCCTAGCTGGGGTTTTGTTGAGATAGCTAGTTGTCAATTCCTCCACCAGACGAGCATCAGGGGTTTGATCTAAAACTTTAGTAGGAGAGCTACTAGTTGAGTTGGAGTTGTTCTTAGCCCCAGTAAGGTTGCAGCTTGGCAGATATACAACGGAAGCCAATAGTAAAATTGCTAGGGAAATAGATTTGATATCTTGCATGGTGTTGCTAGAGCTGTTTTCAGGATTCAAACCATTTGGCATAACTCAAGAGCCGAAAATTGCTTCAGTTCAATTTTGTGGTGTTACTTATGAGTTACAGAAGGGGAAGTATACATATAGAGAATTGACGACCAAGAGGAGGTAACCATAAGCGTAGAGAAAAGTCTAGACAAAAGCCTAGACAAAGGGGGGATGATTTCAGCTTATCCCATGACTGAATCAATACACTAGTTGATCTCGACTTTCGGCGAGCTAATCAGCAATCGGTAGTGTTGACGGTTAACTGTTAACGGTTGACTGAATACACTCAGCCGTCAACGGAAAATCCTATTCCCTGTCTTCGAGGATCAGCTTCAAGAGATTATTAAGCCAAGTCAGATCATTTCCGGTGGAACACTGATCTCGGAACATCCGAAATGTGTAACTGGAGTGTGAGCGTCTCGCTGACTAGCCTATAGTCAGCTAACAAGATGCTTGCACTACACAATAACAAGTAACAAGTAACGAGTAATAAGTAACAAGTAACAAGTAACGAGTAATAAGTAACAAGTCACAATTTCCCTGAATAGGAAGTGATTAAGAGGTGCGCTTGACCTTGGCGAATTAAATTCGCCAAGG
>NZ_JAAHIE010000249.1:7137-10511 GCF_010671945.1 Moorena sp. SIO4E2 | reverse complement strand
GATCTAATTTAAATGCAAAACCGCTTAATAATTATAATTAAGTATAGGCAAGGGAGTAGGGGTACATCTCATTAAAGCTGTTTGACCAGGTGGCTGGAATGGCCATTTTGGTGGAACGGGCATCTTGGTGGCACGGGCATCTTGGTGAAACGGGCATCTTGCCCGTTTCCTGCCGCAACCTTCAACCTGACAACCTTCAACCTGACAACCTACCCTACTCGAACGCCAAAGGCGAACAACATTTTTGAATTAAGAATGTAGAATGTAGAATTTAGAATTTAGAATGTAGAATTTAGAAAAGGACTTACGCATTTGGTCCCCACGGGGGCAAATGCGTAAGTCCTAAAATCAATAGGAGTAGGGTGGGCATCCTGCCCGCCGGAAAAGATTAGGAAGAAGCAAGATGCCTATTCTACAAGACTCTTCAATTCATTCCATTATTAAGTAATGCCAAAATAGGAACAGGCAAGATGCCTAAAAAGATTAGAAGCAAGATGCCTATTCTACAAGACTCTTCAATTCATTCCATTATTAATTAACGCCAGCTCACTAGCACCAACTAAATGAAAAACTCTGTTTTATCGAGTTCCACTCTCGAACTAGGTGGGTTTCACTTGGCCTTAACTTACGCCCCTTTAACTCAGGGTGACTAGCATAGAATACCGCATCGATTAATGCTGTAATTGTCTCCCGGTAATCCTTCAAGTCATAATCATAGGTTACATCATCAGCATAACAGCTAGGTATTTCCCTCCAGACAATCCTGTCTTTCAAAACTTTTTTAATAGCTAACCACTCTTTTTTGTACTGTGTTTGATGAGACTTGATATTCTTGTCTGACATTTCTGGATTAGCCTGCCAAAAATAAAAGTTAGTAAACCGGTCTAGTACAGACTCGGGAACACACGCAAGTGCTTGACTATGGAAAACAACGGAGGCGGAAATAATCGATAAGCCTAGAGATTTAAATTTGAGCATTGTCCGAAATCGTTACACTTATTTCTTTAGTCTTCTTTCTCTATAGGGGGTCTTCAGTATCTTTTGTGCATTAGTTCCAGTGCGATGCTCCTTTGGAGCCGCTACGCGAACGCATTTGTAATCACTCAAAAAAACTGTTGCACTGACACACTACTTGTGATCCGGCCTAGGTGTGAAACAGATTTAATCCTGACTTAAAATAGTTTTAACCAACTCAATAGCAGCCTCTGGACTTGTTGCCACAAACACATTCTCCTGGGACAGACTACAGAAAAACTCTTGACTCTCTGGATGGTCACTCAACAAAACAACCTTTTTCCAACTTTTGAGAGCCAGAGCAATTTCCGAGGCTGTTCCTATTCCCATTCCACAGGCAATCACCACATCACTGGAGAGTACATTAATCGTATTGCGAGCATTGCCCATATCCGTAACGATGGCAATATCGACAGCATCAGACATGGCCCTAGTGTCGTTGCTGGGTAAAATCCCGATAGTTAACCCACCAACCATTTTGGCTCCCCGACTGGCAGCATCCATCACTCCCACATTTCTGCCACCGGTTAGCAGTACCCAGCCATTATCAGCAATGAGTTGACCGAGACGATAAGCACGATTAATGTCAGTAGCAGTGGCCTTGTCACCGGGCCCCATTACCCCAACCACTATTTTTCTCATCGGTTATTTAAGTCTCAGAGACTGTTAATAAAGTAACTCTTTTGACAGCTATAGTATGAAGCTTCTGTAAAAGTTGTGTAAAAATTCGGTAAAGGTGTGCCTAATTGTGAATTGAATCACACCAATAATTGCGACTTATCTGCTAATAATTTCGTTTGCAAATAATGTCGTTAACAAAACCGCGTGAGCAATAACTGATTAACCCATTTTTTAAAAATTATTAGATATAATTCCTAGCGATATCTAATAATTAGATATTGACTACTGTTCCCTACTCCCTACTCCCTACTCCCAGAACAGCTGTTCTCTGTTGCCTTTGGAAATGTTCCATCGACTCAAACGATACTTTCTGACTAGTTCGGCATCCCCCAAACATGGCCTGCTGCCCTCAATGGCAGAAGATACCTTGCTCACTCCCCATCGACTCCATTATCACCATTGGCATGGGAATAATGGTCATCTCCCCCCTGTTGCGTTAGTTAACTGGTTATCGACATCAGAAGCATCTAGAGAACAACACAAGAATCATCACAGTAATCAGCCTACGCAACTAGAAACTATTCCCTTAGCAGGAGAACAGAAAACAGCAGAATCATGTATAAATCATGGGGATTACCTGTGGGCAAAAGGTCAACTAAATCAAGCAGTGACCCAGTATCACCAGGCAATTGCACTAGACCCTAAATCGAGTTTGGGTTACCAACGTCTAGGAGCAACGTTGAAGCAACAAGGTCAATTAGATCAAGCCACTGCTTACTATCGCAAAGCAATTAAATTGGCTGGACTAGAAACCATCGAGTTAGATCCGTCACAATCAAGAAAATCATCTATAGCTCAATCTGTTCCTAGCTCTAGTGAGCGCCACTGTAAACAACATCAGTCAGGAGGTCTTTTGGAAGCAGTCACGGTTTATCTACAACAGGCCCAGACTTACTTGAAGCAAAGACAATGGCAACAGGCGATAGCTGCCTGTGAGCGAGCCATTAAAATTGCCCCAGATACAGCCCAGGTTTACAAGATTTGGGGAAATGCGCTACAGTTCATGGGTCAGACTACTGAAGCTATGGGTTACTATGGCCAAGCTTTGGAAATTGAGCCGGATTTTGCCGAAGTTTATGCTAATCTCGGTAGCTTGTATGCCGGTCAGCAGGATTGGCAACATGCGATCGCATATTATCAAAAGGCGATTGAGCTAAAACCCGATTTGGCTGGAGCTTATCGCAACTTAGCTAAAGTATGGACTGAGGTGGGAAACCAAAAGGAAGTCCTTAAATGCTGTTATCATCAGCTGATGCTAGAGTTGGATAAAGCTAAACCAGAGGACTACCTTAATCTAGGACATCAGTTATTTAAGGAAGGTCTGGTAACAGAAGCGATCGCTTGTTACCGCCAGGTAATTGAGCGGAATCCCCAGTCGGTGGTAGCTTACCAAAACCTGGCAGAAGCCTTGAATCGCCAGGGGAAATGGCAAGAGGCAAATGTTTACTATCGTAAATTACTCCAATTCTATCGGACCGGTTCTCAGTTACCAGCTTCTGAGTTAACAGCTTCTGAGTTACCAGCTTCTGAGTTACCAGCTTCTGAGTTACCAGCTTCTGAGTTACCAGCTTCTGAGTTACCAGCTTCTCAGATAAATGGTCAGATAAATGGTCACACCCACAATCAAGCTAACTCCTCTGATGCCCTGAAACAGGCTATTGTTCCTGAATTGGTAGACA
>NZ_JAAHIE010000249.1:0-6649 GCF_010671945.1 Moorena sp. SIO4E2 | reverse complement strand
TACCGTAACTTAGCAAAAGTTCTAACTCAAACCAATCAACCAGAAGCAGCAGCAGATTATTGGTATCAAGCCCTGACATTGGAACCGAATACGGTATCGGCTGAAGAACACTTGAATTTGGGTAATACCTTAACCGCCCAAGGGAAATTAACCCAAGGGATAGCTTGCTATCGTCAGGCAATTCAATTGAAACCTAATTTGTCTGAAGCTTACCATCGACTAGGGGCTTTGCTAAAAAACCAAGGAGAAGAGCAAGAGCTGCTAAGCCTTTATCAGCAGGCAGTTCAAAACAATCCCCAAGATGCTAAAGCTTACTTCTATTTAGGAAACCTGTTCACAGAGGAAGAAGCATGGGAGGAAGCTTACCCTTCTTATCTCAAAGCCACTCAACTGCAACCGAATCTTGCACAAGCCCATCATAATTTAGGAGATACCTTAGTTAAGCAGCAACGGTGGGAAGAAGCAGTAACAGCTTACCGTCGAGCCATTGAGATACAGCCAGAATTTTCCTGGTCTTATAACAACATGGGCGATGCCTTGCTTAAATTGGAACGGTGGCAAGACGCAGCCGATGTGTTCCGAAAAGCCATTGAACTCAAGCCAGATTTCCCCTGGTCTTATCAAAATTTAGGTGATGCTCTACAAGCATTGGAGCAATGGGATGAAGCAATTATTGCCTATCGCCATGGGATTGAGGTGAAATCCGATTGGCCTTGGTCTTACTATAACTTGGGACAAGCCTTAGCAAAAACTGGACAGTGGCTTGATGCGATCGCATGTTATCAAAAAGCTATCGAACTTGACCCGAATTTTGCTAAAGCCTACAGTCATCTCGGTGAAGCCTTAGCCAGAATTGGCGAGTGGGATGAAGCCATTATCTCTTACGAACAAGCCATTGATATTGACCCCAGTCTTCATGTTTCCGTATACCAGAATTTAGGGGAAGCCTTAGAACGAAAAGGATATAGTAATTCAGAATATAGTAATTCAGAGCTTAATAATTTAGAACTTAGGACAAAAGACGATAGCTCTAGGTTGCTCTTTGAACCAATCAATTCAGAGCTTAGGACAAAAGACGATAGCTCTGAGTGGCCTCACGTTTTCCTTCAACCCTTTCATCCCCCCCAAACTCTCCCCGATGGCAGCCCCTGGCCAAAGATATCGATTGTTACCCCTTCGATGAATCAAGGTGAGTTTATCGAAGAAACTATTCTATCAGTGATTCATCAGCACTATCCCAATGTCGAACATATCCTAATTGATGGGGGCTCTACTGATGAAACCATCACCATTGTTAATCAATACCTAGAGCACCTTACCTATGTGGTTAGTGAACCGGATAGTGGCCAAAGTGAAGCCTTGAACAAAGGATTTGCGATCGCATCTGGGGAAATCTTGACGTGGCTTAATAGTGATGACCGATTAGCCCCAGGAGCATTATATAGGGTAGCCCTAGCATTTTATACCAGTGGTGCTGATGTGGTAGCCGGTGTCTGTCAACTGTTTAAGGATGGCATAGCCCTAGAACAACACTTGACATCCTGTGCTAATGGACTGATGTCCCTTGAAGAAATCTTAGATGTAGAAAGGAATTGGCTAACAGGGAAATTCTTCTATCAGCCAGAAGTTATGTTTACCCGCACCATTTGGGAAAAGTGTGGGGCATCAGTAGATGAAGCCCTCTTCTACAGTATGGATTACGAGTTGTGGGCGCGATTTGCGGCTATTGGAGCCACCTTGCAGGTAATTGGTTATCCCGTAGCTCAATACCGTATCCATGAAAACCAAAAGACTAGCACTAAAGATAAGTATGAGCCGGAATTACTATCGGTATCAGAGGCACTGCGGACTAAATTCAACTGTCCTAAGTCTAAGGCGACAGAAGAGCCTGGGCAACGCCACAGCCTCCGCATTGTGTGCTTCAACGATACCGGATTTCTCGGAGGGGCTGGGATTGCTCACCAACGCATTGCCCAATCCTTAGCCTTAGCAGGACATCAAGTAATTCCCGTTGCTGGCACATTAGACTGGTCATTAACTCCCGTAGACTGCACAGGGTCAGAGGTTTATCAATTAATTGCTAGTGTCAATCCGGATTTAGTCGTAGTGGGCAATATCCATAATATGACCAATCCCTTGGAGATTTTGGAAATACTTACCAGTAATTTCCCCACCATCTTTGTGATGCACGACCAGTGGTTACTTACTGGACGCTGTGCTTATGTAGGGGATTGTGAGAATTATACCACCCTATGTGATCACGAATGTCCCACTAGCCATGAATACCCGAGCTTAGCATCAGAGAAAATAGCCGATGCTTTTCGTAAAAAACACCGGCTTTTAGGGAGCTATAAAACTTTGTTAGTGCTAGGGGATAGTCACTGGACGACTAATTGGGCTCGTTATGCCTTTGACTATCACCACCCTCGAAGGAATTTCCAAGAATGCGAAAGCAAATTTCAGAGCATTTACTATGGCATCGATTTAGATATCTTTCGGCCCTTAGACCAGGCAGAATGTCGGAGCCAGCTAAATTTACCTCACGATAAATTTATTATACTCACTGGTAGTCAATCTGTAAAGGATCAGCGCAAAGGATTTAAGTATCTACTCAAAGCCCTAGACATTGCCAATCTCGATGATATCCTACTGGTTAGTTTTGGTCATGGCTCTGCGATCGCAGAAAACCTTGATATTTGGAGTACAGGATATATCGAGAACCCCTCTATTCTAGCATGTTACTACAGCGCTGCGGATGTATTTATTGGGCCATCCCTTCAAGAAGCATTTGGTCAAACCTTTATAGAAGCCGCAGCCTGTGGCACACCAGCCATTGGCTATGGAGTAGGTGGTGTCAAAGAAGCCATCTTGAATCGAGTCTCAGGACGAGTAGTGACCCAAAAAACCCCAGAAGCCTTAGCTAAGGTAATCAAAGAATTATACTATGACCCCCACAAATTAGACCTGTTGGGGAAAACCGCAGCTATTTATATAGCCAACCACTTCTCCTTACAGTCGAGCTATCACAGTTTTATGGTGGCCTTAGACCAAAGCGGTTGGGTCGATCAGCTCCAAATTCCGAGGGCAAGTAAATTTTTAGTAGACTCTCCCAAACTTACTCAACCCCTAGCCATTAAAAGCGGCATTCCCAAAAACAACAGTAGTATTATCTCTGGGGTTGGTATTCAAGGTTATACCCGTCAGGGTTTTGGAGCATTAGAACCACCCTTGCCAGAAATTGGTCTTTTTCGTCCCAGCCAGTGGTTACTTTGGCCAGAGGGAGAGTTTGCCATCATTGCCGATAATCCCAGGAAAGGTCAGCTAGTCATTGCCTGCCGTAACGTCTCCCAGGGTCAGTTCCTTGAAGTTTGGCAACAGGGTAAGTTAGGATTGCGGGTGGCAGTGCATCACTCTGGGATCGATCAAGTTAATGTATTTACCCTACCGATTTCGTTACTTGAAGGCTTCAATTTATTTTCCCTGAAGACCGAGACCTATCATGTTGATCAGTCCAATCGTCATTTAGGGGTACTGATTGAGAGAATTACCTTTACAGAGCAACTCGATTGGGAACCGTTGCGGGAACACAATGAATTATCTATCCTTATGGATGACCATCTCAATGGGATCGGTTGGTTATCACCTGAAACATTAAATGGCACACCAGTTCGCTGGATGGAGAAAGTAGGTAGTGTGATTATTGACGGTATTAATACTATCAAGCCGCTTCAAGTGCGAGTTTCAGGAATGATGGCGATTGAGAAACGGTTTATTAGGGATATGGTAGTTAAGATAAATGGCAACGCTATTGATGGAGAGGTTCAGGAACAATCCGATAAATCTTGGGTGTTTGAAGGAATTATTCCCTCTGGCCGCCTAACCTTAAACGCTCCATTTGTGCTATCGATTGAATCACCAGGGGTGGGTCAGTTATCATCCATTGATTCGAGATTAGCTAGCCTATTAGTGAAATCAGTTACGATTGGAGCAGCTGAAGGTTAATGGTAAGCATTCAGCCGTCAGCCGTGAGCTTTTAGCTCACGCTGCGCGAACAGCCGTCAGCCATTCCCGTAGCGTGGCCAAGGCTAACGCTACCGGAATGGCTTATATTATTCAAAAGCACAATTAGTGTGCGCTATGGGCATAACCCGTAGCCTAGCCACAAGTTTTTGGCTGATAGCTGATAGCTGATAGCTGAATGCTTACGGTTAATGGGATATTCTTCAGTACCTAGTATAATAAGTTAAATCTTGACATAGGGAGTAGGGAGTAGGGAGTAGGGAGAAGAGTTTAAAGAGGTTTAATGGAAAAAATTATATATACACGAGACAATCAGAAAGTTTCTCTTGAGGTACCTCCCCCTGGTGATATTCCTAGTTTCTTCGTGTTCGCGCTCCACAAATCAGGGAGTGTGATGCAGGACAAAATTATTGAAGATATCGGTTTTACCTTAACTATACCACTGATTAGTGTTGCCAAGACTTCCTTTAATCAAGGGGTAGAAGAAAGTGCCTTTGGTAAGGAGATATGTGACCTTTTTGTCAAAACTGGATATGGCTTTTACGGCTCTCGATATCTCCCTGCCTATCTTAATCATTTCGATTTGAGTGGTTTCAAAAAAATCTTACTAATCCGGGATCCTAGGGATATTGTAGTATCCCATTATTTTTCCATGAAGAACAGTCATGTTATTCCCCCAGGTAAGGTAGGTGATGCCCTTTGGAAAAATCGCCAGCGACTACAAGATATGGATATAGACCAGTATGCGATTCAACAAGCACCTATATTTCGCAACATAATTCAAAAGTACAGCAAGATTGAAGATCAGTTATTCAAACTTTTTAGGTATGAAGATATCGTTTTCAATAAGCGTCAGTGGGTTGCGGATATTATCACGTTTTTAGAATTAGAGCTTGAGGATAGCAAAATAGAAGAAATAGCTAAGAAGCACGATATTTTTCCAACTAAAGAAAATCCCGCCTTACACATCCGTAAAGTCACCCCAGGGGATTACAAGGAAAAGTTAAAACCCGCCACTATTGATAAGCTTAATGAATGTTTTAAAACTATCTTGATTAAGTATGGGTATGAGAATTAAGGTTGAAGGTTGTCTTTCATAATGTAGAATTAAGAATGTAGAATTAAGAATGTAGAAGGCAGAATTAAGAATGTAGAAGGCAGAATTAAGAATGTAGAAGGCAGAATTCCCAATTCCCAATTCTAAATTCCCAATTCTAAATTCTAAATTCCCAATTCTAAATTCTAAATTCTAAAATGTTAAAGGTTGTTTAAGATTTTTCCTATTCCCTATCGGGTACATCTCACTGTCTTTATGGAAAGCCCCAGTGGGGGAAACTCCCGTGAAGCCACTGTCTCCCCTTTGGCCGCTGACAAAAATTCCTGGGAAAATTACCACACTTCCCATCCGCCACACATTTTCTTTCGGGAGCAGGTCTTGCGTTGCAGAACAAAAGTACTATGTACCATTAGAGCTTGGCTTTTACCCGGGGGCTATAGATAATGTACAAATATTCGGGCATTTGTGACATGCTCCCCCTATTACCTATTACCCATTACCTATTACCCATTACCTATTACCCAGATAAGCGTACAAATGTTCTGCATAAGTAGACATGCTCCCTTTTCTTTCTTTGCTCTTGACAACTGTTTTTCCTGTCGTATAAGATATCCGAGGTTACTTGAGCTCCTAGTAACAAGAAGCTGCAGCCGTAACAACTGTAGGGGTACAGAAAAAATAGTTACGAGGCAGCATCAACATTTAGGTTAACTAACTGTCAACCCAATCCTTAGGATAAGGAAAAAAAATTATGCAAAAACTACGCAATGCGCTATTGGCATTAGTTATTGCCATAGCTCTGACTTGGATGCCTTCCTTTACGGTAGCTTCTGCACAGCCTATTGAATATATTCCTGGACTCCAGTTTTCAATCGAACCCTGGGGGGAGTTTGTCGAATCACAAAGCGGTCGGATATATTCGCCGGGCCACAAAGTTCGTGTTTTTTATGACTCCCTAAGGGTATCTTCTGAGAATTCTAGCTGTCCTCGATTTGGCCCTTTTACTGAGGTAACAGGCCACGTGATGTCTGATAACAGCGGCGATATTACTGACTTCGGCGTTGAATCCCTTGACCCCCCTGCAGTGGATTTCGTCAAGGTTGGAACGTTTACTACCCCTAAGTGCTATGCGGGTAGTGAAGAGATCCAGATCTGGTTCACTGGCACCGGCAGTGGGTGTGTTGATAGTGATTTCGGCAACAATTACCATTTTCCAGTGATTTGCCAATAATAAGTTGTTGAGTCTGGCGGAAATTATCAGCAGTGAACTAACTTAGCCTTCGCTACTGGAATTCTCCCCAAGGAAGCAACTGAAAAAGCGATGCAGCGATGCAGGGCGTGCTGCATTGCTTTTTCAATAAGGTTGTTAAAGGTTGAATATTTTTTGTTACTCTAGATTCCCGATTCCCGATTCCCGATTCCCGATTCCCTACTCCCTACTCCCTACTCCCTACTCCCTACTCCCTTAGGATAGGCTCTAGCTTTTAATTTTTGCATCCATCCCTTGACAGTTGGTTGCTTAAAGATACTATCAATCACCTCTTTCATATCTTCAGCAACTGGAATAAACTG
>NZ_JAAHIE010000248.1:9272-10546 GCF_010671945.1 Moorena sp. SIO4E2 | reverse complement strand
AACCTTAAACCTTAAACCTATGAATTAACCTTCAACTATCCAAACGTCACCACACTACGAATCGACTCACCCTTATGCATCAAATCGAAGGCATCATTAATTTGTTCCAAGGGCATGACATGGGTAATCATATCATCAATATTAATCTTACCTTCCATATACCAATCGACGATTTTAGGAACATCGGTGCGTCCTCTAGCTCCCCCAAAAGCTGTACCTCGCCAGACCCGTCCAGTCACCAGTTGAAAAGGTCGAGTATTGATTTCTTCTCCAGCACCTGCGACACCAATAATAATAGATTCACCCCAACCTTTGTGGCAGCATTCTAGAGCTTGGCGCATCACCTTCACATTACCAATACACTCGAAACTATAATCAGCGCCCCCTTTAGTTAAATCAATAATGTAAGGGACTAAATCTCCCTCTATTTCATTAGGATTGACAAAATCGGTCATCCCGAATTTTTCAGCAAGTTGTTGTTTTTTGGGATTAATATCAACACCTACAATTTGGCTAGCACCCACCATCCGTGCGCCTTGGATTACATTCAAACCAATTCCCCCGAGTCCAAATACCACGACTCTCGAACCTGGTTGAACTTTAGCGGTATTGATCACAGCACCAATACCCGTTGTAACTCCACAACCGATGTAACAAACTTTATCAAAGGGAGCATCTTTGCGGATTTTTGCTACTGCGATTTCTGGCAGTACGGTATAGTTAGCAAAGGTGGATGTCCCCATGTAATGATGGAGCATTTTGCTATCGACAGAGAAGCGACTGGTACCATCGGGCATCAAACCACGTCCTTGGGTATTCCGAATCGCCTGACAAAGATTGGTTTTACCACTTAAACAGTATTCACACTGACGGCACTCAGGGATATAGAGGGGAATCACATGGTCTCCTACCTGGACGCTAGTCACCCCTTCACCCACCTCAACGACTACACCTGCTCCCTCATGTCCTAGAATGGCTGGGAATAGTCCTTCTGGATCTGCGCCAGAGAGGGTATAGGCATCAGTATGGCATACTCCGGTTGCTTTAATTTCCACCATCACCTCACCCGCCTTAGGTTCGGCTACCTGAACCGTTTCAATGGATAAAGGCTTGCCTGCTTCAAAAGCTACTGCGGCTTTGACCTCCAAAATCGACTCCTACTTGGTTCTATCAACTGACCTATTCTATTGAAATATTCTGGCTTTGGATAGCAAGCAAAAGAGGAGGTACACAGGATTTTTACCTGTTCCCGAATCCCGAATCCCGATTCCCGA
>NZ_JAAHIE010000248.1:0-9255 GCF_010671945.1 Moorena sp. SIO4E2 | reverse complement strand
CCGATTCCCGAATCCCGATTCCCGTTCCCCTCCTGGGAGGGGTTAGGGGTGGGTTCCGATTCCCGATTCCCGATTCCCTAAAATCCAGAATGTACCTTACCTATTGCTCTCAAGCCAACCCGCGTTAATTAGGGATCATATTATTGTACAATTAAAAAAACAACAAATAGTATAATTTTTCCCAGGTTTTGGGGTAATTGACGGAATAAAAACTCATGGCAGCTGAAAGAATTGTGCTCTTATCCAGTAGAGAAATAGCTAAAATGCGTCTTGCTGGACGCTTAGCCACTGCACTGTTAGACCATTTAGAACCCATGGTTAAGCCAGGGGTAAGCACCCTAGAGATTAATGATGAAGCTGAGCGCTGGACAAAAGAGCATGGGGCAATCAGTGCTCCCTTAGGCTACCAGGGCTTTCCTAAATCTATCTGTACCAGTATCAATGAAGTTGTCTGTCACGGTATCCCTAACGGGAAGCAAATCCTTAAAGATGGGGACATCATTAATATAGACGTAACACCAAAGGTGGATGGATATCACGGGGATACCTCTAGAACCTTTTTTGTTGGTACCCCCTCACCCCTAGCAAAAAAGCTGGTGGAAGTTACTGAAGAATGTATGATGCGGGGCATTGCTGAGGTCAAGCCAGGAGCAAGGGTTGGCGATATTGGTGCTGCTATCCAAGAGTATGCCGAGTCCAACGGCTTTTCCGTAGTGCGAGACTTTGTTGGACATGGGATTAGCAAGATTTTCCATACAGCTCCCCAAATTCCTCACTATGGCACCCGAGGGAAAGGAAAACGCCTCCGGGCTGGGATGGTTTTCACTATCGAGCCCATGATTAACGAAGGTACCCACGAAGTGGAGATATTAGCTGATAAGTGGACAGCTGTAACACGCGATCGCAAACTTTCTGCCCAATTTGAACACACTATAGTTGTCACCCCTGACGGTGTAGAGATTCTGACATTGCCAGAACAAGAAATCCAGAGTAAATCTGCTTAAGTCTCAATGGACATTTAGTGAAAATCGAGCTTAAACTGTGAGATATAAGCAATAAAAGCAGGCACACTATCTGGGTAACAATTCTTAAGAGTATTTCTAAAGAAAGTTAGCCTCCTGCTCAGGAAATTAGCAAGTGGTGAACCCTCTCATGGGTGACACCGCAGTTTTGCTGTGTTCTTAAGCGTTTTGGGTAATCCTAAATTATGGCAACTCTATACGTCAATCCAGCTACTGGAAGTGATAGCGCTGATGGTAGCGAATCTACGCCCTTTAAAACTATTACTAAAGCCTTCGATTCAGCTGGATCAGGTGACCAGATTCAACTAAAACCTGGTACTTATAATACAGCCAGTGGTGAAACCTTTCCGCTGAAAGCTCCCTCCGGTGTAAAAATTATAGGGGATGAAGCCAACAAAGGCAAGGACATCTTAATTGAAGGCAACGGATTGTTCAACACCCGTTTCGGTGGTGGTCAAAACGTGACCCTTATCCTAGCTAAGGATACCGACCTCAGGGGAGTAACTATGACCAATCGTGAGCGCAGAGGCACTGGGGCCTGGATTGAGTCTGGTAGCCCTATCGTTGCTAATTGTACCTTCAAAGAGTGCAATCGAGAAGGGGTTAATGTCACTGGTGAAGCCACACCAGAAATTAAAGATAATAATTTCATTGGTAGCGGTATAGAGGGCCAAGGGATATCGATTACCAGGGATGCCAAAGGGAACATCCAAGGGAATACCTGTAAAAAAATGGGTAATGGCATTGCTGTTGATAGTAATGCAGCGCCAAGGCTGGTCGAGAACCAAACCTCTGAAAACATATTTGGGATAGTGGTTTCTGGGGACGCTCGACCGATACTGCGTAAGAATCGGATTGAAAACAACGAAAGATTTGGTCTGTCAGTTTCTGGCAAGGGTTTGCCAGATTTGGGAACCGCAGGAGACCCAGGGGAAAACGTACTGCGTAACAACGGTGAGTTTGATTTAAAAAATTACACCACGGTTAAGCTGATTTCAGTGGGCAATTTTTTAG
The DNA here is from genome assembly GCF_010671945.1 of Moorena sp. SIO4E2. Taxonomy (NCBI): domain Bacteria; kingdom Bacillati; phylum Cyanobacteriota; class Cyanophyceae; order Coleofasciculales; family Coleofasciculaceae; genus Moorena; species Moorena sp. SIO4E2. Next base: position 7,219 of record NZ_JAAHIE010000248.1, on the reverse strand, counting down.
TTGCCTCAAAAGCCAGTGGTCCGGTTCAAATTGATGACGCGATCGCTGAAGTTCCTAATCCTGTCGACCCTGTCGACCCTGTCGACCCTGTCGACCCTGTCGACCCTGTCGACCCTGTCGACCCTGTCGACCCTGTCGACCCTGTCGACCCTGTTGACCCTGTTGACCCTGTTGACCCACCTAAAAAGTTAACGGATATTGGTGGTCACTGGGCAGAGGATTTCATCGAGGGATTGTACAGTAAAGGGTATATTAGTGGCTTCCCTGATGGCACCTTTCAGCCAGAGAAAACAATGACCCGTGCTGAATATGCGGCCTTGTTGGTTAATGCTTTCAATCCTTCAGCTGAAAGGGAGGCCAAAAATTTCAGTGATGTTCCTTCCACTTATTGGGCTTACGAAAAGATTAAACAAGCCTATCGTGGTGGATTCCTCTCTGGCTACCCTGGGGGGACATTCAAACCCACAGACAAGGTTCAGCGTGCCCAAATAATTGTTTCACTGGTGAATGGGTTAGACTTAACGGCTGCCAGTCCCAATGCCTTACAAGCCTACGATGACAGTGGTTCCATTCCTAGCTACGCCATTGAGGCTGTCAAAACCGCAACCAAAAAGGAAATTATCGTAAATCACAGCAATCTCAGGCAACTCAACCCCACTCGCAATGCTACCCGTGCTGAAGTATCTGCCATGGTTTATCAAGCCTTGGTGGATGCTAATAAAGTCAGCGCTATTACTAATCAATATATTGTTAAATTTCCAGACGACGGGATACCCACATTCGCAGACATTCAAGACCACTGGGCGAAAGAGTTTATTCAGGAATTGTTGTCAGAAGGTATGATTTCAGGTGTTGACAACAGTAACTTTAAACCTGATGATAAGATCAACCGTGCTCAATATGCGGCCTTGATTAGCAAAGCGTTCAACCCTTCACCGAAAAGGGAAGCCAAGCAATTCAAAGATGTCAGTGATAAGTCTTGGGCTAAGGATGCGATTCAAAAAGCCTATCGCGGTGGATTCCTTTCTGGTTACAGTAATGGCAACTTCGGACAGGCCGATAATGTTAAGCGAGCGGATGTGATTGTTTCCTTAGTAAATGGCTTGGGTTTAAACGAATCAGACCCCAATGCTTTGGATTTGTATGATGACAAAGACAAGATTCCCAGCTATGCCAAAGATCAAGTCATAACGGCTACTAAAAAACTGATTGTGGTGAATTCCCCTGACCAGAGGAAGCTCAATCCTGTGCGTGAGGCTACTCGTGCTGAGGTAGCTGCGATGGTTTATCAGGCTTTGCTGGATCAGGGCACACTAACCGCTGCGGTGAATAGTGAGTACATTGTCGTTGGTTGATTTATGGTTTGGACTTGACCACGCTTATATCAACTAAATCTTTCTGAAAACATCGGTAGCCTGCTGAGTGCAGGCTTTTTTTTGTATAGCGCCATAAATGTAAGCGATTGACCTAAAGTCACGCTACGCGATGCTCCAATGGAGCCGCTAAGCGAACGCATTTGGATTTAGCTATCAGCTATCAGCTAAAGGCTGACAGCTGATAGCTTACCAGAGAAGAGGGAACAATGATTGTCAAAGAACCGATCAGAGGTACAAATCATGCAGAACAATCCTAGAGCGATGCTCTTTGAGAGCCGCTACGCGATCGCTTACAGTCAATTTTATTCCCCCTACTCTCTACTCCCTACTCCCTGCTCCCTGCTCCCTAAAACCCAGGAAGAAAGTACCTCACAGCACTTGAGAACTCCTATAGTTCACATCACTACCAATTCAGCAATTCGCTTGAGGATCCTAAGCACATTATACCAGTCATTGCCACGATAGAGGGTAAACTCATCGGAAAGAGCATACATCGGTCTACCGGATTTGGTTAGTTTGAACGCACCCCACCCAAATCGAAGATTATGGGTGGGGATTCGTGCGCTTAAAAGTAGCTAGACTCCTAAGCGTCCCCAGGACAATCGGCGTTCTCGATGTGCCGTTAGAACTTTTGCTATCGAACACCCTAGAGAAATGCCTATCTCCTACAATTACGGAATACCAGTATCTGGCCCCGATATTATAACTAGCATTTAGATCGGCATGATACCGTTTTCCTGTAGAAAATTTGGCAAGTGAATAATTGATTTTACTTCTCAAGACTTTACCGCTACCATCGAAAGCTACCGCACTGGTGTATTTAGGGTTAATTGTTTGAACAACCCCACCTACTTCCGTCCACTTATCGTTAATAAGCTCGCCGATTTTGCTATGGCACCATAAATGAAACTTCTGTTTCATCAATGACCCTTTCTTACCTGCTTTAGCTTTCCAGCCAGAGAGATTTTCTAATACGATTACTTTTACTCCATGTAACAAGGCAAATTTAACAATCTCTCTGGCTACCGTTCTGCCAATCTCCAAATTTAGATTAGAAGACTTGCGTTCAAGACCTTTACAGAAACCTCTTGGTAATTTTTTCCCGGTTATGTTACTGGTTTGTTTTGCCTTTTTGGCAATTTTCATTCTCCGTCTATTGCGACAGTCTATGTCTCTGGCGGGATTGATAAATTTTCTCGCCTTTACAGTACCATCGCGACCTACGATAGCTGCTACAGCAGCGTTATTGATTCCTAAATCTACACTACATATATATTCTGCCTCCTGCCTCTCCACTTGCTTTACCTCGACTGGCATGGATAGTTGACACTTCTTATTGTCGATTACAAGAGCAGGCGAACACAGTTGATTTCCTTTTGTTAAATGTCTATTACCTCCATGTTTCTTGACTTTTATATTTTTTAGCCAGACCCAATCAGTTCCATCCCAGACCTTTATGTCTACTGTGCCATAGTTCACCCCATATTTAATTTGCTGACCTTGATATAAAGCTGGATAGCTTTTGCACATAGCCGTTAAACGAGGGGGTAAGGCCTGACGATGTTTTCTAATGCCTGACTGCCACTCTCTATAACGAGTCTGAAAGCTAGAAACTATCCCAATAGCGTCAGCTATAGCTGCTCTTATTAAATAACTAGGAAACTTTCTAAAAGAAGGATTTTTATCTAAAACTTTTTGATAATAGTTATGTTTAGGAGCTGGATTTTTTGCTGTGGCATGAATCATTTTCTCCACAGCATTTATCCGTTCTGTAGAAGACAGAGTAGCTAGTTTAGCCCATTGAGCGTTGAATATGAGAACTAGAGGCGTTAGGAAGGCACGGTACTCATTGACAGTTAGTTGCATCTGGTGCTTTTGTTCTTGTGTTGCCACAAGGCTCCAAACGTCCGTCCGCATCAGGTCAGCCTCCTTTTTCTTTTTCTTTTTAGTTCTCCTGTTACTTCTTTTTTTGCTCATGGGCTTGGGTTTAACGAACCGTCTACACTTGGTCTACCAGTTATAATCTTAGTTGTCAAGACGGTTAAGAAAATTTTTCTATGCTACCGCTAAAAACCCTCAGCAACAGTGCGTTTCGGCTTATATATCACTTTAATCAGAATCGAGCTTATACTCAAACAACTTCTTGGGAAGTGGGAGTGCGATCTAGTAGAGTTTGTTGGTGTTGCTGACCATGTACATATTCTCTTTGAAGCACACCCGTCAGTAGGATTGTCGAAGCTAGTTAATAATGTTTTGACGGTTACTTCTCCTAGGCTACGCTTCAAGTTCGCGGAGCATTTATCTAAGTTCTATTGGGGATCATTACCTCAATTCTGGTCTGGCAGTTATGCAATCATTAGTGTAGGAACACAAGGGCCTATGACCGTTTGATTGCTGATTGAGTACGTAAAAAACCAAGAGACCCCTGAATAAGGACGCTGCGCGATGTTTGTTGGTTTCGCTTACCCCACCCAAATCATAGATTATGGGTGAGGACTGCGCGAAACATTTTGTTCAAAAACCGGAAATTAGTGCCATTAGTCACCAATCCAAAACTAGGGCGCAACTGATTAGGATTAGCCATCATGTAGGTCAATGCCTGAGGAATTGCTGACTTGAGAGAGAAACCAGCTTGTTTCGATTCAATCGCTAATACCCAACTAAACAGGTAAGGGGTCTCCCGTTATACCCGCGCTTCATGGGCGGGAGGGGAATTACCTGACGGGGTCTCTTGGTTTTGGTATGATAGATTGATGGCGGTTGGACTGCCGCTCAATGGCTGTGGTAAATCGATACAGGATATCGAGGAACAGTAAGTCTCATTCGTGAGTAAGAGCGCGCCTACATCATAATCTTTGATTTGATGTAGGAGTAGTCACAACTGCTCTTGTAGCACCAACACATCAATACGTCCCCGCAGGATTTCGTGCTCCTCAACAGCGGCAATTTCTATTGCGGCCTCTGTCTTGAGGTGAAAGGGAGAACCATAAAAACCCGCTAGTCCTAACAAGGGAGACAGCACTACCATTTTGACAATGTCTTCCACCATCGGGTACTGTTCCAGGTATAGCATGTGAGCCTTAACTTGCTCTAAGGACTGCCGTTCAGTGTCGGTAAGTTCTGGTAACTCGTCCTGCCACTCTCGGAAAAATTCGTCATCCTCTGCTGGGGTCAGGTCAAATTTGACCTTCACGTCATGCAAGCTAAGTTCTGTGACTGGAATCGTCTTCACCATCAGGATTGAGCCAAGGTCTGTCTTAACCTCTCGGGAAACCTATGATCGTGCGCCGCGAAACTTAGGTGAGCTTACCACTAGCCTATCAATCAAACTGCCGATAGCTCCAGGCTCGACCTACTAATGCGATCGCTAAAATCACCGTTGGAGCCAGGATCCCGATCATCCCATTAACGGATGTAGCGGCAATGGGTACACTGGGGGCAACGTATTTAATAATAACAGAAATTATCGTGGAGAGGATGACGAGTTTGAGAATGAAGCTTAGTTGATTATCCATGTTGCCATTGCCCTATTGCTATTACTATATTATTGCCATTGGTGAATAACCACTAGGTAATGTCATGATAAGAGGTAAAACCACCAAGTCATGGGGTTTGAGGGATTCTTAAGGCAAGCTGCGGATGGAACATAATGTGAAAAAGACTAATTCTACCGACAATCACGATAATCAGCGCTTACAGCTATTTATTTACCTTGTCCCCATCTTTGGCTTGTTTCCAGCACTGTGGACATTGTACCACTCTCAGGGAAACCGACAGGAAAAAACGGTGAGTCGCTTGTCCGTCACCTTGGCCTTTGGTTGGTTGCTAGGGTACAGTTTATTATCAGCAGGAGCACAATTGTCGGAATTTTGGACATTACGCTTGCTGTTTCTCAATGCTATGCTGACATCTGGCTATTTTCTGGTCAGTTTCGCTGTGATGGTGCGCTTATGGCAGCGCCAGTCACCACGCCTGCCTTGGATTAGCCGGATCTCTGAAGGAATCCTGGGCAAGTATTTGTCCTAGTCTAGGGGTTTACTTAAATAAATGATGTACTCTAATGATGGTTTTGACTGACGGATTGGGCAAGCTTGATCGAAAATTTACCTGATCAGGCAGCAACCTGTTAAAAAACCTGCTATAGAGTATTAATACTAAACCTTAAGATGGAAGCTCCAGGTCAAGCATGTGAAACCGGTCAGCAGTGAATAGTCTTCTTCTGTCAATACCATCCCTATTGCCTGTGTGTGAGGAAGCCCAGTGCCAGTTCAAAGAACTTATCGAAAACGCCGTGTAGTGAGAAGACCTACTCGCCCCGTTCGCAGAAAAAAGGTAAAAGTCAAGGGAGGGAATTTGCTCTGGCTTTGGCTAGGTTTTACCGCAGTGGCCATGTCATCTGCGGCAGCAGGTGCAATCCTAGCTGTATCCCTGGCAAGTACCCCTTTGCTGCAAAATGAACTGACTCCGGACGAGAAATCTGTATTTAACCAAGAAGAAACCATCTCCAGCAACAGCATGCACTTGCCGGAGTTGACTCGACCAGTTAATATCTTATTTCTTGGTATTAAAGTCCTAACCTCTGATCTCAAGCAACCCCCAGAAGTAGACCTGGGATACCACGCTCTGGTCAATTCCTTAGAGGGTTTGTCAGATACCATGCTCCTGCTACGGTTTGACCCAAATGGGGAAAAAGTCAAAGTGCTGTCGATGCCTCGTGATACTCAAACTCGTATTGAGAAACATGGTAAAATCAAGCTCAATGCTGCCAATTATTTTGGCGGACCTGCCCTCACAGCAAAGGCGGTCAGTGATCTTCTCGATGATGTGCCCATTGACCGTTATATCCGAGTAAACGTTCAGGGTGTGGAAAAACTGGTGGATGCCTTGGGAGGAGTTACGGTCTATATTCCCAAGGATATGAAGTACACTGACCACTCTCAACACCTTTATATCAACCTCAAAAAAGGCAGACAGCACCTGGATGGTAATAAAGCGATGCAGTTCCTGCGGTTTCGCTACGACAAGTATGGGGATATTGGTCGAGTTCAGCGGCAACAAATGCTGATGAGGGCATTGGTAGAACAGGCACTAAAACCTAGTACTATCGCACGAATCCCACAAATCCTCTCAGTTATTCAGTCCCACATTGACACCAACTTAAGTGTAGAAGAGCTAGTGGCATTAGCGGGTTTTGCCACCAAGACTAAACGAGCCAATGTCCAAATGCTAATGCTGCCTGGTCGATTTAGCAACGATGGCAAGAAACAAGCCAGTTACTGGTTGCCAAACCACCGCCGCATCCAGCAGATGGTGGGTCAGCACTTTGGTCAAGGCTATACCTATTACTCCAATGCCAACTCCACATCCCTGCGGATTGCGATTCAATACACTACAGATTCTTCTGAAGTCGCTAAAGCTATGCTCCGGAAACTTAACCAAGCTGGCTACCAGAATGTTCGTATTGATCAGAAATTGTCTAGGGAACCATTGCGCACCACTCGCATTATTGCCCAACAGGGAGACGATGAAAGTGCTGCCACTATCCGTAACTATTTGGGATTTGGGGAAGTGCGGGTGGAAAGCACCGGTGCTTTTTCCTCAGATATTACCATTCAGTTGGGTCAAGACTGGCTACAGAAACTGGGTTCTCAATAATAAGATAGGTTTTCCAGCTTCTAGCAAGGGCAATTATAGCAGTTTTCCATTGGGTGAGGTACTTTGCTTATCCTTTTAAGGCAGAGGGCAGAAGGCAGAGGGCAGAAAGGTAAGAAGGTCTTAAAGGCAATTAGCGCCAATAAAGACTGTACCTCATCTACTTGAAAAACCCTGTAACCATGTTCAAT
>NZ_JAAHIE010000247.1:0-10566 GCF_010671945.1 Moorena sp. SIO4E2 | reverse complement strand
ACGATTATTGTGGTTGAACCTGGGCTGATTAAAAATTCCACAGCACAATCGATTACAGCAATGATGAAATTAGATCCTAAAGACCGTGTCGATGTCAGATTAGAAGGTGTAGACAAAAGTACCTTTACTGTGTCTTATAGTTCTTTTATGGGATTCCTGATTGGTCAATAGTTGGTAATATAGCAGTTTGAACTTCCTTGTGGCTTTTAGGGAGTAGGGAGTATTTGAATTAAGAATGTAGAATTGAGAATTGAGAATTAAGAATTAAGAATTGAGAATTGAGAATTGAGAATTTGGAATTCTACATTTTGCATTCTACATTCTACATTCTGCATTCTAGATTCTGCATTCTGACAGACAACCTACCCTTCGGGAACGCCAAAGGCGAACAACCAGCTAACCTTCAACCAGCTAACCTTCAACCGACTAACCTTCAACCGACTAACCTTCAACAGTATGATCAACCCTATAGACCCGGAAGAAAAACTCTACCGGTTGTTGGGTAGATAATGCGTTCGCGTAGCGTGGCCTACGGCCAATCGCGAAGCGGTTCCTTACTGGCAGTGCCAGACGCTGCGCGAACGGAACATCGCCCTTAATTGAGCTTAATCAAAACTCCCTACTCCCTACTCCCTACTCCCTACTCCCTACTCCCTTAGGTTGCTGAACTTCCCATTTTCAACCAGCAAAAAATTTCCTCTGCTGTCAACTGAAGCTCGATACCATCTAACACCACTAGAGAGTCACTTCCCTGACACAATTCCGGTTGTTGGTTAGGTAGAAAAATCAAGACCGAGCGGTCGTAAGGGTCAATGAGCCATCCTAGTTGAGAACCATGTCTTAGACAATGTAAAATGTTACCTGTCACTCGGTTTGAACTCTGGCCGGGAGAGATAATTTCAATAGTCCAGTCTGGAGCAATAAACACATCATCTACAGGCTCTCCTTCATCATCAAATTCAATCTGGTTCCAGCGAATAACTGCTAGATCGGAAACAATTGACCGTCCGCCAAAAGTACATCGTAGCTCTGGGAAAGCGTAGGCAATTTGCTCTTCCTCAACAACAGTATTAATTGTACTCGTCAACTTGATATTAAGTCTGGAGTGGCGAGTTTTAGGCATTGGTTTCTGGGTAATTTCACCATTGATATATTCCCTAGGGGGTTTGGTCTCTGGGAGTTCCAGAAACTCTTCGAGAGTCAAAGGTAAGGCAGCTATCTTTACCATTGGCAGCTAGTTCCAGAAACAGATGTGACCATACTATAGCAATTCTGAATCGGGTCAGGTACTTTCCTTCTTGGTTTTATGATACTGTTTCCGTCAATTCTTCTCCACTGATCCGAAGTTCCCTGATCTGAAGTTACCCATAACTGCCGCAAAGTCATATAATTGCTTAGGCGAAAGGCGAATGCAATACGTCGAACTAGTCGATTCCCAAGGTGGTAGGTATCACAGCGGTTAAAACCGCACGAGTCGCTGTCTTGATGCACCCGATAATGCCACAGGTTTTATTTAAGATATAATTTAAATATGACTATGTAAAACAAAAATCATTATGGCTACTATTATTTCTCCATCAAAACTCAGCCTTAGTGACGTAGAAGATAAATTTAAGCTCCAAGAAGTAATGGAGCCGGAGTTTTTCCCAGAGTGCGTGGAAAACCTGCCCCAACTAAGTGAAATAGAAAGGCAAATGCTCGATAGAGCAAAAGCGAATTACAAGTACTTGTCTAAAGATTTGGTACTAGAAGACCTAGTTAAAATGGTTGTTGTTTCTCCCTTATTGGATTTGGCAGGATTTTACCAACCGCCTTTTAAAGTTAAAGCAGAGTATGAAGTGTCTTTACCCATTGAAGATAAAGATGAAGACACAATTATCAAAGGGCGTATTGATATTTTGGTAACTAGCAAACCAATTTGGATAGCCGTTATTGAGTCCAAACGTTCTGCTGTGTCCTTACAACCAGCAATTCCTCAAGCACTAGTTTACATGCTCAAGATTCCCCAAACAGAGCAACCAACATTTGGTCTTATTACCAATGGTGCAAGCTTTATCTTTATCAAGTTAGTGAAAGGCGAAACCCTACGCTATGCTTTATCAAAAGCGTTTGATATCTGGAATCCTGGCAATTATTTATATGATGTTTTGGGGATTTTGAAGCGTATTGCTGCTGTCACGGCTAAGTCTTAGAGGAGACACAAGTAAGCTATCAGCTATCAGCTATCAGCTATCAGCTATCAGCTTATGCGTTACATCACAGGCTAGAAGCCTGTGCCACGCTACTTGAGGTGCTTTTGACTAAAAGAGGTAAGCATTCGTTTAGTTTTGATGGAATATAAAGCCTAAATTATGATAGATACCTTAGACCAAACTCAACCTAAAAGTGGACTTCTTCATCATTGGCAACTTTGGCGCTGGCTATTGGAAACCCAGCCCAAGGAAATACATAATCTCTGCTTGTTAGCTCTAATTGAAAAATTTGCCATATGGGTGAATAGTTTGGTTAGGGATCCTAACATAATGGGAGGGGAGTTGATTTTTTCTCAATCTCGCTTGTCAGTTCGTCGTATTGCTGGTCGGCTTAACCGGGGAGAATCCGCAGAGTTTATTCTTGAAGACTATCCTTATCTATCTCCGATAGATTTAGCTTTTGCCCAACTCTACATGGAAATCTATCAGTAGAGATAGGTATTAGTGTCAAATACTATCAAGTTACTAATTGATGAAGATTTATCCCCTGCTGTTGCCCGCTATCTCTGCCAACAATGTCTAGCCGATGCAATTGCCGTGCGCGATCGCGGATTATTGGGGGCAAGCGACCGTGAAGTCTTGGCATATGCTATTGATAATGACCGCATTTTGGTAACGGCAAATATCAAGGATTTTGAAAACTTTGTTGTTGAGTGTGAAGTGCATCCCGGCATCGTTTTTCTACAAGATGGAGAAATGACCCGCCGGGAACAAGAACAGGTGATGGAAGAGGTAGTTATCCCGGTGCTGCAAGAAGAAATCGAGCAAGGAAATGACCTGATCAATCGAGCGCTTTACCTAACTAAGGACAAAATGGTTAGATGGATAGACTTACCCTAAAGCTATCCTAAGGTGAGCCTTACTTACCAAACCCTCAATCCCCTCACTCTCTAACTAAAAGCTCTAGCTGTTTAGCTAAAATCTCAACATCGGGTGAGCGCATCATAGTATAATGATCACCAGGAATCCTGTAAGTTTCTAGACCACCTACTGCTAGCTCATTCCAACCTCGGTCTTCTGCTTCTAACTCCCTGGCAAAAAATAGAGCAATCCGACCAGAATAGGGCTGGGGTTGATAGCGATACATAGCCATTAAGTTGGCTTGGAAAACTCCAAATAGCTTACGCATCTGCTCAATACCGATTTCCGGTGGTAAGATATTGAGCCCTTTCGCTTCCCGAAGGATGTGCTGCAATTGCTCCTCTAACCCTCCTTGCTTAAGCTCCTCAACCGCAATCGACAGTTCTGTACCAAAAACACTACCCAAATCCTTAGCCAAAGAGCTTGCCAGCATCTGTTCATCCACCTGTTCTGGTCGGTCAATAGCAACAGGTGAATAGCTATCGATTAATGCTAGCAGAGCCACGTCTTCCCCAGCAGCAGATAATTGTTGAGCCATTTCCCAAGCAATAATACCACCATTAGACCAACCTCCTAGATAATAAGGCCCGACCGGCTGAATAGTTTGCAAGGTTTCAATGTAGCAACTGGCCATGTCCTCAATTCGGGTTAATGGTTCAGACTCACCAAATAAACCAGGGGATTGCAAGCCGTAAAAGGGTTGGTTATCTCCTAGATAACGAGCCAACTCTGCATAACAAAGAACATTGCCCCCAACCGGATGAACACAAAACAAAGCAGGTAAGTTTCCTACCTTGTTAATAGGAACTAGGGGAGAAGAAGATTGGTTTTCAGTGGTATTGACCAGAAGACTAGCTTGGTTTTCAATAGTGGGTTCCGTGAACAAGGTAGCTAAAGGTAAATCAGTTCCAAACTGCTCCTTAATCCGAGCCATGAGATCAACTGCTAACAGGGAATGACCTCCAAGATCGAAGAAGTTATCTTTAACTCCAACTGGGTGGACATTGAGGAGATTACACCAAATTTGGGACAGTTGCAATTCCAGGGAATTACGGGGTGAAACAAAGCCAGCTTCTTGAGGTCGATTAGATGTATCTAATTCAGGTAAGGCGCGCAGATCAACTTTGCCATTGGCGGTTAAAGGGAGTTTTTCCAAGAAGACAAAGCCAGAGGGAATCATATAATCCGGTAATTTTTGTTTCAGAAACTGTCGCAATTGGCTACTAGTTAGCTCTTCTTCTTGCTCGGAAACAATATAAGCCACGAGACGTTTCTGGTCGGATTGATCTTTCCTAGTCACAACCACTGTTTCCCCCACAGCTGGATGTTGACCTAAGACAGCTTCAATTTCTCCAAGTTCGATGCGGAAACCGCGAATTTTGACCTGGTTATCAATGCGACCTTTATACTCAATATCACCATTGGGCATATAGCGGGCTAAATCTCCCGTCTTATAAAGCCGACTTTCTTGTTTATGATTAAATGGGTTAGGAATAAACCGTTCATTATTCAAGTGTTCGCGATTCAAGTACCCTCGCGTGACACCTGCTCCACCAACATACATTTGCCCTGTTACCCCAATAGGCACTGGTTGTAAGTTTTCATCGAGGATATACATCTGTAAATCGGGAATTGGACAACCAATCGCACTGCCGTTGCTGTTAAGGTCGTTTATTGTTAGAGGTCGATAAGTAACATGCACAGTTGTTTCTGTAATACCATACATATTTACTAACTGTGGACTTTTATCCCCATACTGCTCAAACCATGGCTTCAAGCTCTGTAAATCTAAGGCTTCTCCACCAAAAATAACTAGTCGTAAATTTAGTTGTGCTTGTGTGTTGTTCGATTGTTCAACCTGAATCAGTTGGCGAAAAGCAGATGGGGTTTGGTTGAGTACTGTTACATTCTCGGAACACAGCAAGTCGTAGAAGCTTTGAGGATCTCGACTTATCCAGTAGGGGACAATGACAAGCCGTCCACCATAAAATAAGGCTCCCCAGATTTCCCAGACTGAAAAGTCAAAAGCAATGGAATGGAAATTAGTCCAAACATCATTGGCATTGAAGTGATACCAAGACTGAGTGGCTGCGAATAAACGAACCACATTTTTGTGTTCGACTAAAACTCCTTTGGGTTGTCCGGTAGAACCAGACGTGTAGATTGCATAAGCCAAATTATCCGAACCTACCCCAAGCTCAAGATTATCCTGAGTGTGTTGCTCTATTGTTCCCCAATCACTATCCAAACAAACCACCCGTGCAGTATGTGATGGCAAAGATGACAACAACTCCTGTTGGGTCAACAACACCTCCACACCCGAATCGGCCAAAATATAACTCAGACGTTCTGCTGGATAATTGGAGTCCAGGGGTACATAAGCACCACCAGCCTTGAGTATCCCCAACAGTCCCACTACCATTTCAATGGAACGTTCCACACAAATACCCACCAATGCTTCTGGTCTGACTCCGAGTGAAAGCAGGTGATGTGCTAGTTGGTTGGCTCTTTGATTTAATTGCTTGTAAGTTAGTTGCTCGCCATCACAAACCACCGCTACAGCATCAGGGGTTTTCTCTACCTGCTGCTCAAATAACTGATGGACACATTTATCTTGGGGATAGTCACTATCGGTATTATTCCATTCCACCAATAACTGCTGGCGTTCCACTGCTGTCAGCAACGGTAACGTTGAAACTTGTGCTTGTGGATTAGCAACAATACCTTCGAGCAAAGTTTGGAAATGCCCTACTATCCGGACAATAGTTGGCTGATCAAACAAATCGCTATTGTATTCTAACTTGGCCTCAATTCCCGACCCGGTTTCTTCCATTAACAGGGTCAGATCAAACTTGGCTATAGCACTTTTTAGTGATAATGGAGTTAATGTAAAACTAGCCAACTCCTGCTTCTGAATTTGGGCTTGCTGAAACACAAACATTACTTGGAATAGATTGCTATGGCTGAGGGAGCGCTCTGGTTTTAAGACCTCCACCAGTTGCTCACATGGCACATCTTGATTAGCGTAAGCATCCATTGCACAACTACGCACCCTAGCCAGTAATTCCAAGAAACTAGGATTACCCGATAAATCATTACGCAGCACTATAATATTAGCAAAGAAGCCAATTAGGGGTTCCATTTCTGGGCGGGTGCGGTTAGCAATAGGAGAACCAATGGCAATATCCTCCTGGGAGCTATAGCGGTAAAGTAAAGTTGCCCAGGCTGCCAGTAGTGTCATGTACAACGTTGCTCCTGAAGCTTGGCTTAAGGCTTTCAGTTTCTCAGTTAACTCACCATTGACTTCAAAGTCCAAGCTACTACCTTGGTGAGTTTGTACCGGAGGACGGGGGCGATCTGTCGGCAATTCCAGCAGTGCTGGTATTCCCGCTAACTGTTGTTTCCAGTAGTTCAGTTGATTTTCCAGCACCTCCCCAGTAAACCATTGACGCTGCCAACTGGCAAAGTCCCTATACTGGATGGGGAGTTCTGGTAGTGGGGAGGGTTGTTGTGAGTAAAAAGCCGAATAAAGTGCCGATAATTCCTCAATAAATACTGCCATTGACCAACCATCCCAGATAATGTGGTGAATGGTCAGTAGTAGGACATGCTCTTCTTCAGCTAGGCGCAATAAACTTACTCTCAACAAAAGCCCTTCAGCCAGGTCAAAGGGAAGTTGAGCTTCTTCAACTGCTAACTGTTGGAGCTGGGCAAATTGTTCGGGTTCGGTCAACTGTTGTAAGTCAAAGATGGGTAACGTTATCTTCAGGTGAGGTGAAATAACCATTACTGGAGAACCATCCACCATCTTAACGTTGCTACGCATAACCTGATGACGGTTGACAATTTCTGTTAAGACTTGTTCTAGGATAGTCACATCAACACAGCCACGCAGATGCAGAGCAGTTTGCTCGTTGTAGACAGAACGGCTTTGTTCGAGTTGTTCCAAAAACCACAGTCGTTGCTGAGGAAAAGATAGGGGTAATTCTTCTTTTTTGTTAACCAGTTTTATGGGAGGTAACAGCTGATTATTTTTACTTGTGGTGCCTATAATCTTCTGGCTGAGTTTAGCTATGGTAGGGTCTTCAAATAAGTAGTGTAAAGGCAACTCTACTGAGAAAGTATTCCTGATTCTCGACAGCAGTTGGATTACTTGTATTGAATCTCCTCCCAAATGAAAGAAGTTGTCGTAAATACCGATTTCCTCTAATCCCAACACTTCAGCCCAAATACTGGCCAAGATCTCTTCTGTGGGAGTACGAGGAGCAACAAAATCAACTACCAGATCGCGACGAGCCTGGTTTGGTGGAGGTAGAGCCCGTCGATCTACTTTACCACTCGGTGTCAGAGGCAGTGCCTCCAAAACTACAAAAGCAGCAGGAATCATATAATCCGGTAGCTGTTCTTGTAAGAAATTGCGTACTTGGGACACCAGCTGAACTTGCTCTGTTTCCACAGGTGCAGATTCGGATTCCCCAGGTACAAGATAAGCCACTAAACGTTTGTCTTGGTTATCTTCTCTAGCTAAAACCACAGCCTGCTTCAGGTTGGGGTGTTGGCTTAGCAATACTTCAATTTCGCCTAATTCGATACGGTAACCCCTAATTTTAACTTGGTCATCTTTACGACCTATAAACTGGATCTTACCATCCGGTAGGTAGTGAGCCAAATCCCCGGTTTTGTAGAGGCGATCGCTATCTGTCTTTACCTTGTTAAAGGGATTAGCAATAAATCTTTTGGCAGTTATTTCCGGTCGGTTCAGGTAGCCTCGCGCTAGACAAACACCACCGATGTATAACTCTCCCTCCACCCCAGCCGGAACTGGTTTTAGGGACTGATCAAGAAGATAAATCTCGGTATTGGCAATCGGACGACCAATGGCAGGAAGTGCTGGCCAACTGGTCGGGGAACCTTTTAGGGTAAAGGAGGTGACCACATGACTTTCCGATGGGCCATAGTGATTGTGTAGGGTACAATCGTTTAGCTTCTCGAACAAGTTAGCGATCGCAGGAGTAATCTGCAACTGTTCCCCTGCGGTAATTACTTCCCGTAGACTTGCCGGAAATATTCCGAAAGTATCGGCAACTTCAGCAATTTGCTGCAAAGCCACAAAGGGAAGAAATAGTCGGGCAACCTCTTGTTCTGCTAGTAAATTTAACAGAAATACTGGGTCGCGCCGCACGTCTGAGGAGATTAAAACCAGTGTTCCCCCTGCACACCAGGTCGAGAAAATTTCTTGGAAGGAAACATCAAAACTGATCGGGGCAAATTGCAGTGTTTTGCTATCGTTATCAACTACAGTATTTTCCAGCTGCCACTTGATCAGATTAACTAGGGAACGGTGGGGCATGGCTACGCCTTTCGGCTTACCTGTAGAGCCCGAAGTGTAGATAATATAAGCCAAGTTATCAACTGTCAGGCTGCTAGTAGGATTTTGTTCGTTATGGGTAGAGATGATTTCCCAATCTGTATCTAAACAAATCACATTAGCTTGATGTTTCGGTAATTGAGAGACTAATTGGTTTTGAGTGAGCAATACCGATGCCTGGGAGTGGTCAAGCATGTAGGCTAAGCGCTCTGGGGGATAAGCGGGGTCTAAGGGCACATACGCTCCACCTGCTTTGAGAATTGCCAAAAGTCCCACCACCATCTCAACAGAACGTTCAACACAAATCCCGACTAACACTTCAGGTTCTACGCCCAAAGTTTGTAAATGGTGCGCTAATTGATTCGCTTTAGTATTGAGGGCTCGGTAGGTTAGCTGTTGGTCTGCAAAGATTACAGCAACTGCCTCCGGTGTTCGTTCTACTTGTGCCTCAAATAGCTGAGGAATACAACGGTATTTATCTTGCTGATTATTCAAGTTAACGTTCATCAAAAAAATTTTTCCGGCTTCCTATACTTGACACGGGCATCAACTGGAAATTTGCTCTCTTGTGGGGATTTTATCTCTTCTCCTCCCGCTGTTTTGGGGGGCTGGTTCTGATTGTCAATTAGCTGAGGTTATGACCCTCGGTAGTCTAACACTTGACGGGCGAATATAGATGTAGACTGTCGAATCTGGAGGCTAATCGTTAATTATTATATCCCATTATCGCCACTTTGTCAAACGTATAATATGCCATTTATAGCGTTGATCATAGTAATGAGGTATACAGGATTTTTTTGGTTACCTATTCCCGATTCCCGATTCCCGATTCCCGATTCCCTGTTCCCTAAAATCCTAAATTTTTGTAGCTAAACCAATTGATAAATGGTTGAATAATGGATTATACTATATCTAAATATATCAATAAAAAATATGTCAACAAAAATTGCGGCTGAAGACTATTATGATAAATTTGCTGCCAAATATGACGAAGTGTTAAAGCAGCCCAGTTCTAATGTACAGTATGTCAATGAAGCGGTTAAAATCTTCCATCGACATAATCACCATCAAGGCAGTGTTTTAGATATTGCTTGTGGAACAGGTATCCTAAGTGAATTGTTACAAGGAGAGTTTGACTATACAGGGATTGATCTTTCAAGTAAGATGCTGGATTATGCGGCAAACAGGGGTTATAAAACCATCCACAAGCCCATTGAAACAGCCCTCGCTGAAATTGATAGCCAGTCCTACGATTTTGTGTTTTGTTTAAGTTCATTACTGTTTGTGGAAGACGTGGCAACAGCTATTAAGCATATGAATCGGATTGCTCGCAAAACGATTATTTTTAGCCTTGATGAAACAACAGAAGAATATATTAAAAAGGTTGGTATACCAGTTTATGACCACTCTAAAGTTGCCATCGACAATGCCATCGAAGATTATTTTATTGTAGGTTGGACTTCTCCAAGCCAAGGAATTACAATCCGAACTCGTATGATTTATATTGAATTAAATAAATAATAATTGTATAGGATTTTTAATAGCAAAGGGAATCGGGAATTGGGAATCGGGAATCGGGAATCGGGAATCGGGAAACAAGATTGTTTCTATCATTCCAGATAGGCTTACTAATTCTAATAATGTAGTTGTGAACTAGACCAGGAAGAAAACTCTACCGGTTGTGCTGGAGATAATGCGTTCGCGAAGCGGTTCCGTTCGCGTAGCGTGGCCGAAAGGCCAAGGAACATCGCGCCCAATTTCCCTGAATCAAAATCGGGTGCATCTTCTAAAAGTTGTTTGACCCAGCAGTGGTGCGTTACGGGCAGCAACCTAACCCTGGCTACGAGGCCAAACATGAAGGCCCCCCTAAGGCACCCTACGCAACTCCCTGCTCCCTACTCCCGACTCCCGACTCCCGACTCCCTTTCCTAAAGCCTGAGCCCAA
Organism: Moorena sp. SIO4E2; assembly: GCF_010671945.1. NCBI lineage: Bacteria > Bacillati > Cyanobacteriota > Cyanophyceae > Coleofasciculales > Coleofasciculaceae > Moorena > Moorena sp. SIO4E2. The sequence continues at coordinate 140 of NZ_JAAHIE010000247.1, read as the reverse complement.
ACCCCTAAGCACGGAATTTTTTGTCAGAATACTAGAGTTGAAATGGTTAAGTCAGTAAAGGTAGTAAGCATGGACACGGTCCGCGAGTTGCATCAACAGCTAATCAACAAAGAACGCTCAGCTGTAGAAATCACCCAAGA
>NZ_JAAHIE010000246.1:0-10635 GCF_010671945.1 Moorena sp. SIO4E2 | reverse complement strand
TCGGTTGAGCTTCCTCTCCTACTGCCTTTGTAGTCGGTTGAGCTTCCTCTCCTACTGCCTGTGTAGTCGGTTGAGCTTCCTCTCCTAATGCCTGTGTAGTCGGTTGAACTTCCTCTCCTACTGCTAGTGTCGTAACTTGAGGGTCTTCCTCTCCTACTGCCTGTGTAGTCGGTTGAGCTTGTGTAGTAAATCGAGGATCTTCCTCACCCAATGCTAGAGTTGTTGGTCCTTCCTCTCCTATTGCCTGTGTAGTAAATCGAGGGTCTTCCTCTCCGTATGCCCGTGTAGTTGGTTGAGGTTCTTCCTCTCCTAGTGCCTGTGTAGTTGGTTGAGCTTGTGTAGTAAATCGAGGATCTTCCTCTCCGTATGCCCGTGTAGTCGGTTGAGGTTCTTCCTCTCCTAGTGCCTGTGTAGTAACTTGAGGGTTTTCCTCTCCCAATGCTAGTGTCGTAGGTTCCTCTTCTCCTACTGCCAATGTCGTCGGTCGAGGGCTTGACTCGCCAGGCTTGAGGAACTCAGCAGCGTGAACCGTAATACCATTGATTCGGGCAGAAACAATTACCGCATCTGCACCATTGGTAGGTTTAAAGTCAACACAAGCCGTGATTGGCGTCAGTCTTGGAAGACTAATACCTGACGGTTTATCAGCATCAAAACTGAATTCTAGGACAGAATCATCTGGATTGGGGTCTGCTGAGTTGTCTAACCGGGGATTTGTCCAGCCAGAAGTGGCAGCAAGCCCATCTGCTTGAATACTGAGTACAAGGGGAGACTCACTTACCTTAATTACAGAAACTTGCGAAACACGGAAAACTTTCATCCTGCTACCTATTTTATCCAGATATATCTAAAAATTATTGATCATGAGTCATAAGTAACCTTATATCGTTTGATGCAAAGTACATTTGACTCAAGTATCCATAGGAATTTATATCCTTTTTGTTTCTAAATAAGATGAGGCGTTATAAAAATTTAAGCATTATACTCAAATCTTGCGATCGCTCTTTTCCACTACTTGTCTGGAGCCGTCCCCTCACAACCTGCATCCCATAACCTCGGCATAATCTAGCTTTGAAGCACTTGTGTCAGGCAGTCAGGGGTGAAGGTTGTTTGCCCAAAGCGATTCGGTGTAGGGTAGGGTTAAATGTGAATTACACTCTTTCCCCCGTTCCCGATTCCCTGTTCCCGATTCCCTGTTTCCGATTCCCGATTCCCGATTCCCGATTCCCGATTCCCGATTCCCGATTCCCTCTTAAAACCGATACTTGCGAATCTGCTGTTGAGAATCTTTACTTACTAGCGCCCAGATTCCGATTGGTAAAGCATTCCCTTGAGCATCCACCTTAATTTCCATCACAATTGGTGGTGGTGATATCGGTAGGTTAGAGTTCTCTTGCCTAGCACTATTTAATTCTTCATTAATTTGTTCCCGTTGGTCTTCTGGCATATAATAAGTTTCCAATCCGTATTCAATCGAGCCATATTTAGCAACACCTTTGAGGGGAATCTGATTAGCTGGTAGTCGGGAAGGGAATTTGGCACTTAAGGCTACTGGTTTCCAGGCTATTGGTAGTTCAGTGGAGTTGGATGAGTCTGGTGCTTCTAAAATTACGTAAAAACGGGTACCAGGCTTGATAAAGGTTACCTTGTTGCCATTAGGTTGTTGCTTAGGTAATTTTTGCCAGCCAGGAAGATTGCGTAAGTTGTCCTGATTAGAGATATCGTATCTTAGAGTTTGGGAATAGCCTCGCAAAAGTTCGTAAGGGTCTACTGGCGCTGTCTGGAGAATGACAGTAATGCCAGTTAGTGTAGTGTAAATTGCCTGGGTGGGAACAGTAATAATTAGTGCGGTTTGAAATAAAAGAGGTACCCAGAATCGCCAGCTTGGTATAGGACGGGAATACTCAGAATTAATGCTCATAAGTCATAATTTATAATTCATAAATCATAATTCAGACTTCAAATAGCGCTCAAACCATAGTCCAGCACCAATAATACCTAGCCCACAGAGGAATAAGACTATGGATTTGACTAATAAACCAGTATCGTACTCCAGCATCCGGGTCAAAATTTGCAGCGTCAGTAGCACCATGCCACCCCAGAATAAACCTCGTTTCCCCTCTGCTAGTCCGGCGCGGATTAAACCGATGACGATTAGGAATAAAAGCAGATTGAAGATGAATACGGCTAATATGGGTAGAATACCAATACTGAGATGCCAATAGGGAACTAGGGCGCTGATCACAATCATAGTAGCCACAACCTTAGTTGTTGAGTCCACTCGACGCAACAGTTTTATCCACGCCCAGATCGTTAAGCTACCTAAAATGACACTATCAATCACCGCAGGTTCCAAGAGTATTGAGGTGACGTCAACTAGGGGTTTGACTGATGGTGAACTATCCCATAACACGTGGAAAGACAAAAAATAAAATGATAGGCTGAGGAAAGTGATCCCAAGGGTGCGGGCTGTGCAATTAAATTCCTGGAGGTTGGGCTGAATTGTTCCCAGGAAATCCCCGTATGACCATAACAAGGCTGGTGGTAGGGCGCATGCGATCGCAGCAATCCAACCGGGATAAGGCCATAGCTCGAAGTTGATCAAGTTCCATTCCAGGCCAGCAACTACTGCGATCGCACTTAAGCGAAACATCCATCGTGAACGGCACCAGTAAGCCAGGGGAATAAACAGTAAACCCGCAAACACTGGCATATGTTGTATGATTAGCCTTAGCCAAGACAACTCTGTGATTGCTAGAAATTCTGGCTGGGAGATTCCTCGCACATACCCTAACCCAATCAAGACCATTGCCAGCATCCCTAATCGGGTCAAGCGTAGGCTATAAGCCATGGCTAAGACTCCTAATCCCCAAATCAGGTATAACTGATAGAGTGGTCCACTGTGGTGGAACATTTGGGACATCAGTGCTATATTGGCTCCTAAAGTCAGGGCTCCTAAAAGTAATAAACCCTGTCCCAAACGGCAATGCCTACCTTGGGTTGGGTCTCGCCATAGATAAAAGCCAGCAATGTTGATCCCGAAGAAGACACTCAGAAGCAAGGTCACTTTCAACCACCGAGACCAGGCTTGCCAGTTGGCTGCCACAAAGGTGATCATGCCCAAGCCTAAGAGAAGACTGCCTAGTACTAGCAAAATTACGACGAATCGATTACGGGCCGCTACTTCCAGGTCACTAAATTGATAGCGTTCCGCTAATTGAGCGTATAGGCCAGCATCAATCAACCCTTCTGTTTGCCATTGTTGTGCTTCAAGACGTAACTGGTGACGAAATTTATCGGAAGGCATCACAACCTATTTTTTAGAGCTTAAGACTTTCATCTGGGAATATACAATGTTAGAATCACTAACCGACTGAATGTTTGATTATGTCCATGATATGGTGTAAACATTCTGTAATAATTAGATTAGAGTAAGTAAAAAACTGTTAACTAGAATCGGAGCTAATGGTAAACCAGAGGTCAACGTGTGGGTCGTAGTAGCTCCGAACATGTGGTATATAGGAGTTTTGATTTTACTGCATCCGTCTGTTCAGTTGAGGTTGGTAAGGTACGTCAGAAGATTGTCTAGACGTGGTAAGTGTTCGTCGCTCAAATTTCTCCTTATCCACCCTAGTGACTGGTGTCAACAATTTTTTCCTTTTTTTTTGTTATAGCCCGGAGGTATCTCTAAATGTCTATTCGTCTGTACATAGGTAACTTACCTAAAGAAGAAGTAAACCGTGATGAGCTGCAAGCTATTTTTGCTGAAGCCGGTGACAACTTTAGCACAAAAGTGATTAAAGATCGTAAAACTGGTAAATGTCGGGGCTTTGGCTTCGTCACAGTGTCAACGGATGAGGAGGCTGATCAATTCATTGAAAAGTTCAATGGTCTTATGTTCAAGGATACTGCCTTGAAAATTGAAAAAGCCCTGCCACGATCTAAGAATCAAGAGAAAGAACCATCTAAGGAGAAAGAAAAACCCAATCAGGCATCAACCTCATCTACCAGCAACAATCCTCCCCCTCGCCGTAACAACAACAAGAATAAGTCTAATAAGCGTAAGCATCAACAGACTACATCTGACCCCGGTGGAATTCAACCCGATCCCCGTTGGGCTAATGAATTGGCAAAGCTGAAAGAAATGTTATCGGCTCAAACTACTAACTCTTAAATTGGGATACATCTAACTGATTTCGATTAGCAATTCTGGCAAGATTAGCCCTACGCCATACCCGTCAGGGAGGCGTGGGCTTATTATAATTTCTCAATAAAAGATCTAATCACCAAGCGCCTGGGTTTGAGCAGTCTGCTAATAGTACTGCTGATAATACTACTTCAATAGATCGATATATCTGACTCATTCTGCCAGACAGAGAGTCTTTTATTTTTTTTGGGTCATGATCAGTGCCAAATCCCTATAGGTTTATGGTGATTTAAAAGGGAGATCAAGTAATTTTGCATCGTCTGTTACCGGATGGATTTACAATTGTCAGTTGTGAACTAAAACTTAAGTTTTAACCACTAACAACCACTAACCACTAACCACTAACGTTGTTATGAGTGCAGAAATTGACCCCATTAAGCTAATGAAACAGGAAGTTGGCAAAGCAGCTGCCAAGCGGGTGCAGTCGGGAATGATTGTGGGGCTAGGCACTGGTTCAACGACTGCCTATGCAATTGAGTTTTTAGGCGATCGCTTAAACTCTGGAGAGATTAAGGATATTGTAGGCATCCCCACCTCTTTCCAGGCAGAAGTCTTGGCGAAACAGTACGGTATTCCTTTGACTACCCTTGATGCGGTGGATCACATTGATGTAGCGATTGATGGTGCTGACGAAGTTGATCCCCAGAAAAATTTGATTAAGGGGGGTGGGGCTGCCCACACCCGTGAGAAAATTGTAGATTCCCTGGCCAAACAATTTATCGTAGTGGTGGATAGCACTAAAATAGTTGAAAACTTGGGGTCTACCTTCCTATTGCCTGTAGAAGTTATCCCGATGGCAATCACACCAGTTATGAATGCCATTCAAAAGCTAGGGGGTAAACCGGAACTGCGCATGGGGGTCAAAAAAGCTGGACCAGTGATTACGGATCAGGGAAATATGGTCGTTGATGTCAAATTTGAGGCCATTGATAACCCAGCTGAGCTAGAGAAAACTATCAATAATATTCCTGGTGTTCTGGAAAATGGTTTATTTGTTGGGGTTACCGATCTGGTTCTAGTTGGAGAAGTTAAGGATGGTCAGACCGTGATCCGGGAAATTTAACCCGTCCAAGGCTACTGGTTAAAAGTGCCGTGGGATTATTGCTTGATAGAAATACTCTTGATAGAAATACTCAGATATTTCTGCCAAGCCAAGGCAATTAACTGTATCTCCCACGGCTTGACTCATTTTTGGATGTTGCTTAATAATAGAAGGATTGTAAGAGTTTTGTGGAATAGGCATCTTGCCTGTTCGGCGATCTTTTGGGGCGGGCAGGATGCCCACTCTACTCCTATTGATTCAAAGATTCAGCAACGCCAATTTTTTAGCTATTTGAGCTAGAGAGTCGTTGATTAGACTTTGTCGAGCTTAGCCACCAGCGGCAAAGGTGAGCATAATAACTGCTGAAAGCAACATACCAGGACTTAGTAACAGAACTAACATCAAAAAATCATGGGATTCCATAATCGTAAACTCTCCTAACTGCTTCTTTACTACCCTAACCTGGGAGAAATGCTAATCCCGGAAAATCAAGAATTTATCAAGAATTCGTAAGCGGTCAGCGGTCAGCGGTCAGCGGTCAGCGGTCAGCGGTCAGCGGTCAGCTTCAAAAAAACCTCGTTCGCGTGTGGCACAGGCTTTGGCCTTGGCCTTTTGGCCTTTTGGCCACGCTACGCGAACGGCCACGCTACGCGAATGGCCACGCTGTGCGAACGACGCTGGGATTTAACTCAGCATTAAACGAATGCTTACCTCTTTGATTCAAAAGCTGTTCGCGTAGCGTGCGCCTAGCGCATTAGCTTATAACTGATAAATAATAGTTGATAGCTTACCTTTACTTTTGCTTTATTACCGATTTCAGCTATTAGCTAAACTTGTTACTATTATAACTATAAAATTGTAAATATTTATTAAAAAAATATAAATTATCCTGATTTTTTTTATTTTATACTTGACAACAACCATAGCCAATGTTTATAATATAAACATACCAAAAAGAGCCGCGCTTTGCGGGTGTCAACGACAAGCGCGGCTCTTTCCCAAACCACAGTTTAGGTAATTCTATAATAATGCCAAAAAAACAATTCGTTCATCATCCCATCGATTATCACGAAGCGATGGAGCGTCTTGAACAGCTTCGACAACAGACGGAGCCGAGGGATGAAAATATCTATCCCTATCCGATCACGGAGCGATGCAGCGCGGTCTTGGGGGTTTCCCCCATGAGCGACTGCATCAAGAAGCGAGAGCAAATCTTGATTCTACTGTACAGTTACTGCCAATTGGGTATGACACCCCAACGGTTTTACCAAAAGTGGGACTTGACTCACGAAGATATAGCTTTGATCTGCTCTTGTTCCGTTCACACGGTTAATGGCTGGTTTTCCACCAGTCGTCGCTGTTACCCTCCCACTGCTGGTCACTTGCGCCATCTGGCGATTATGGATTTTTTGTTGGAGGATTTTGAGACTATTCCGAAGGAGTTATTGGAGCGACTGCATCAAGACAACGATTGTGCTTGAAGGAGGGCAGAATGTAGAATTTAGAATTTATAATTTAGAATGTATAATTCTACATTATAAAACGATTTTGGTTTGCGATTCTCCTAGGAGAATCGCACCTAATCAAACTGCTGCGATCGCCTTTGGCGCACCTCCAGGACATGCTCCCAACAAATCAGGTTATAATTCCTTGTAATTTAAGTTTGAAACCGGGAAGCACTGCTTCTCCAGATAACTCGTTGGGATTATCTATAACCTCAGTTTTTTGTCCTGACCGATAGATTTCAACCCGTCGATTCTGAGGGTCAATCAGCCAACCTAAGCGCAAGCCATTGTCAATGTATTCTTGCATTTTTGCTTGTAGCTCCTTGAGACTGTCAGACTTTGATCGCAACTCAATTACGAAATCAGGACAAACTTTAGGGAACGTTTGTTTTTGTTCCTCGGTGAGTGCATCCCAGCGGTGACGTGACACCCAAGAGCTATCAGGGGAACGATTCGAGCCACTGGGAAGTTCAAATCCGGTAGAAGAGTCAAATGCTTCTCCTTTTTCTGGGTTTTCCTCATACCAATTTCCTAATTGCCTGGTAATACTAAGATTTCTTTTACCGGTTTCCCATCCTGTTGGTGGATTCACAATCAATTTTCCTTGGGCAGTTCTTTCTAATCTCAGGTCTCGGTTAGCAGTGGCTAATTGTTCAAACTGTTGGTGATTTACTTTGAGGTCCAAAGATGGTGGAACTATTAGCTTCAGTAGGGGGTCTAGTTGACTTGACATAACCGTTAATCCTGGCAATTGAGATATAACGAGGGAGCAGAAGATAAAGAAGTCACTTCGGGTAATTACATTGGGATTTTGGGGAGTTTATATAAGTCGCGATCGCTTAATGGATAATTGAGTAAGGATAAAAAAGGTTGGGCAATCTGCGAACATTTATCTTTCTGTTAATTTTTGTCCTGATTCAAAAATTTTATCGGCGACATCCTGCCCAAGATTCTACATCATCCTCCGACCAAGGCAATGGTGGATTGCTGCTATAGTCAATAAAATAGTCGTAGCCTAACTGGTCATAAAGCTGATCCACCAATGTCTGTAATTGTACCATTGGTTCGGTATCCCCAGGAAGCAGGGGAAGCGGAAAAGAAGGAATGCGATCGCTTAAACTAAATGGATAGCACTAATTCACCTTAGGGGCAATCAATTCCTGACCCGCCTGATCAAGGGTGAGTCCCTTAACCGTTTCCTCTAAGGGAGCCTTGCCTCACACCAAATATCAGCTGATAGAGCTGATAAAGGTACCGAGTAAATTCCAGAATCTTTTCCCTAGCCAAGCAGATAAAACTCCACAGTAAATGGAGAAGCCTATGCTTAAAAGCATTATTGTATTCAAAGATATCTCTACATGCCAAAGCCATCGATAGATAGACATGATAGCGATGCCCGCCAGTAATCCGCCAGCCGCACCTGCTGCTGCCTGAGTTAATACTTGTATTGCAGTACGTTGAGTCGTTTCTGTTTCCATAACTAGAGGCTCCTCGTTAGTATTGTTTAAATCCTGCACGGGACACACAGCAGTGTGCCCCCAATCTCAATCTATTCAATTACTTCACCTTGGATGCAATCAATTCCTGATCCCCTTGATAAAGTGTTAGTCCCTTAACCGTTTCATCTGCTGACAAATTGAATTGAATCGTGATATCTGCAACCTGGGCCACGAATTTAGTCTCTGAAACAGGATAAAGGGTAAACGCTTCCTGCCCTGTGGCTTGGGCGAGTAGTTGTTGTTCCTCGACTCGAATAGCGATCTGCATATTAGGGAGTAACTGGTAGGTTCCCAAATAGCGGTTGTAAATTGCTGGGTCAAGCTCAACAATCTCAGGCTCACTGGATTCATTAACTGTGACAGTCTCAATATCAACAGTTAATTTTTCTAGTTGAGCCTGTACGTCTGAAGACATCTCGGCCTGGTAACGTCCGCCCAGGTGTTCAGCTAAAAACTTCTCTAATCCAGCTGTCATGGCCAGCGAGTTGATCTCCTTACGGAAACCATGGCCTTCATCGGGGGCAATCAAATATTCCACCGGTCGGCCTAAATCTCGCAATGCGGCCACAATTTGGTCCGATTCCGCTTGCTTAACCCGGGGATCCTTGGCTCCGTGAACCACCATCAGCGGGGCTTGAATTTGGTCGGCGGAAAACAGGGGTGACTGGGCTTCTAGACGGGTGCGATCGCTCGGATCATCCGGATCTCCCAGCCGCAGAGCAAACTTAGCCTTGATCGACTCCCAATAGGGGGGAATTGACTTGAGCAAGGTAATCAGATTCGATGGCCCCACCATAGATGCACCGGCAGCATAGATATCTGGTGTAAATGCCAAACCAGCTAGGGTGGCATAGCCTCCATAGGAGACACCAAAAATTCCCACCCGCTCGGGATCGGCAATCCCTGCATCAATCAGATACTGCACGCCATCCGTCAGGTCATGCTGCATCGCACCCGTGCCCCATTCGTTGTTACCGGCATTGAGAAAGGCTTTACCATAGCCAGTGGACCCTCGAAAGTTGGGTTGGAGAACGGCGTAACCGCGATTAGCCAGAAACTGGGTAAACGGATTGTACCCCCACATATCCCGTGCCCAAGGTCCACCGTGGGGCATGACAATCACCGGTAGGTTCACTGGGTCTACCCCCTGGGGCAGGGTCAGATAGGCTGGAATCTCTAGACCATCACGGGCTGTATAGCGGATCGGCTGCATGGTGGCCAAATGTTCCCTGGGCAGCTCTGGCCGATCATCGTAGAGTTTTTCCAGGGTTTGAGTACTACGATCAAATAGATAAGTAGACCCGGGATTCACATCGCTCCGGGTTCCAACCAACCCAAAGCGATCATCCAGGGTAAGGGATTGCAACACAATATCAACGTCGGGCAGCTGTTGTTTCAGAAATGCTAGATCAGCCGCTATCTTGTCGTTTTGAGGATAGATGCGGATGCGATCGCCAACATAAAAGGTAGCAATCAACTCATCAGTTGCTTCTGAAAACACTGCATCGCCAAAATCCACCTGGTTTTCAGGATCAACTTCCACGACCTGACTCTGTTGGCTTTCGAGATTAAGCAGCTTTAACTGGATTAAATTCCCATCCCGATTGCTGATCAGATACACCCGTTGGCCATCTTTATGAAAGCGAATGGGACGACAGGTTTCTTCAATTCGACAGGTGTAAACAGGTGTTAATCCATCTTTTTGCACCGCCAGAATCTCATGCCCCCCTTCCAGGGTTTGGCGATAGCCGATGCGCACATTACCGTCTAAATCCGTTGTCCAGAGGCCAATATTCTCGTCATTTTGAATCAGCAGCGTCCGCTCGCCTGTTGTCAAATCCAAACGATAGACATCATGAAACTGGGGATTGCGCTCGTTAAGACCGATAATGATGTGGTTGGGAGTCCGTTTAGGAACGCTATAGATCCTGGCCGTAATCCCCTCTACAGGGGTTAAATCGCGGGTTACCGGGCTAGTCTCACCTAAAGATTTAGCTTCAACCGCATAAATGTGAAAATTCTCATTGCCCCCTTTATCCTGGGCGTAGAGAATGTAACGACCATCGGCGCTCCAAAAGTAAAATATAATTGGGCTTTCAGCATCAGCCGTGACTGGACGAGCAGCTTCCATCGGTTCATCGATGCCCTTAACCCACACATTGATCACGCCGTCTAGAGGTTTTTGAAAGGCCAGAAACTTACCGTCGGGGGAAAGCTGGGCACCCGTAATCTCTGGATCGCCAAAGAATAGTTCTCGCTGAAGTAACGGTGCTACAGCGGTCTGACTTTCAGCAGCGCTAGCAGTTTTTGCCGTTAGGGGCAGCGGTGGATTGCCAAGGCTAAAACCCATCAAACTAATAGACATCATCAAACCTGCACCAA
>NZ_JAAHIE010000245.1:0-10655 GCF_010671945.1 Moorena sp. SIO4E2 | reverse complement strand
GCATCAAGGGCTGACACTGGTCCATTGCCTTCTGCTACTTCCAAAATATCCTGGTTGTTAACAGATACTTTAATGGTTGCCACAGAATTACTGTAGGGTTTACTGACCCCTTGTAGCATATCGCAATGTATCTGACAGCCTTTGAGTTCAAAGGGATGTTCTCGATATCCCAAAGCATCTCGCATCAACAAATCAAAACTGGCTTCCGCTGCTTCAAATTGATACCCTTCATTTTCCAGATCTTTGAGCCGTTCCAGGATTTCGCGACAGGCGGGGTCTTTTTTATCCAGGTCATGACCGAAACTACGGGCTTTTGCTAATACATTGCTCAATCCCGACTGGTCAGAAATTACGATCCGACGCTGGTTACCAATCTGTTCTGGCTGAATATGTTCATAGGTCAGAGGATTCTTTGCCACCGCTGACACATGAATGCCACCTTTGTGAGCAAAGGCTGAACGACCCACAAAGGCAGCATGGTCATTGGGAGCAAGATTGACAATCTCGCTAATTAAACGACTAGCTTGGGTCAGTCTGGCCAGCTGGTTATCTTCAATACAGCGTAACCCTAGCTTCAACTGTAAGTTAGGAATCACAGAACAGAGATTGGCATTACCACAGCGTTCACCATAACCATTAATCGTTCCCTGAACCATACAGGCTCCCTCAGATACCGCAGCTAAGGCATTAGCAACCGCTGTATCTGAATCATTATGGGTATGGATTCCTAACATGGGTTGGAGGTTAGCCGGTTGTTCGCCTTTGGCGTTCCCGTAGGGTAGGTTAGCCGGTTGAAGGTTAGCCGGTTGTTCGCCTTTGGCGTTCCCGTAGGGTAGGTTAGCCGGTTGAAGGTTAGCCGGTTGTTCGCCTTTGGCGTTCCCGTAGGGTAGGTTAGTTTCGGTTCCAGGTTGAAGGTTAGCAGGTTGTTCGCCTTTGGCGTTCCCGTAGGGTAGGTTAGAACCTTCAACATTCAACCTTCCAACGTTCAACTCATTTTCAACATTCAACCTTCCAACTTTCAACTCTTTAGCTACATCTCTAACAATTTGACTAACTTGATCGGGTAGGGTACCACCGTTGGTGTCACACAGTACTAGCCATTCTGCACCCGCATCTCTAGCAGCTCTCAGGGTTTTGAGGGCATACTCTCGATTGGCTTTATAGCCATCAAACCAGTGTTCTGCATCGTAAATCACCCGACGCCCTTGACTACGGAGGTATTCTATGGTATCCCGAATCATGGCTAGGTTTTCCTCTAGGCTAGTTTTCAGCCCTTCGGTGACATGAAGATCCCAGGATTTACCAAAAATAGTCACCCAGCGCGTTCCTGCAGCTAAAATAGCTTGCAGCATCCGGTCTTCTGCAGCAATCATGTTTGGGCGTCGAGTTGAGCAAAAGGCTACTACTTCTGCTTGTTTGAGAGGTTCTTCTTTGAGCTTCCAGAAAAATTGCACATCTTTCGGATTTGCCCCTGGCCATCCTCCTTCAATGAAGGGAATACCTAACTCATCCAGTTGCCGAGCAATGCGTAACTTATCTTCTAGAGACAATGAGATTCCCTCACGCTGGGCACCATCCCGCAGCGTTGTATCGTAAATCCAGATCGGGTGAGAAGCTGTTGAAGTCATGGGCAGTTAGAATAGTTGAGTTGATCGTAAAGAAATGTAAATTATAAAGGGTAAGCTTTGATGGCCAGGACTTAGGAAATGCCCCCTAAATCCCCCAATTCTGGGGGACTTTGACATGATTACCCCCCCAAAATTGGGGGGTTAGGGGGGCAAAATCAACTAAACTTCGTAAGTCCTAATGGCCTAAAGCTTAGTCAAGGGCAAGGCACGCAGATAACCTTCCGACATTTACCCGCGCTTAGCAGTGTAGGAAGGTTACCGTACTCTTAACCCTTGATAGATCAAGGGTATCAAGCGATGCAGCGCCTTCAGGCCGGGGTTTCCCCCATGAGCGACTGCATCAAGACAGAGGACTCGACCAAACTATCTAAAATCTAGATATTTATAAACGCAGCTTATCTAGAACTATCAAACAATAAGAGCACCTTACTGTATTGCCAAATTGGCTTTGTTCACAACACTAAACATAGCTGCATCCAATTGTATTAAAAAATAAGCTACAGATAAGGAGTAATCTTGAATAATGCCTAAAGTAACAGCACAAGGAAAAAGCTTTGAATGTGACCAGGGCAGTAATCTGCGCAAGGTCTTACTAGAGCATGGGGTTGCCCTATACAACGGCAACGCTAAAGTAATTAACTGTAGAGGATTAGGCAGCTGTGGTACCTGTGCGGTTGAGATAGACGGGGAAGTATCCGAGCCAAATTGGAAAGATAAAGCTAGGCGATCGCTTCCACCCCATTCTCCGACAGCAAATCGCCGCTTAGCCTGTCAGACTAAGGTTTTAGGTGATGTTTGTGTTACCAAATATGATGGCTTTTGGGGGCAAGGGGATCAAACTGTTTGGACCCCATAATCATGAAGTTGCTAATGGTGACTAGAACTTTGGTTGTCGTTCAAAGCTAGGGTGTGTCGTTAGTAGTGAATGTAAAATTATTTGTACTTAGGTAATTATTGTCATTTATGACTGCTATAGTTATCAGGGTAAGCGCCATGAAAATTGAGCCAAAATGTAATATAGGGCAAGGATTATGATAATATTAAGCCTTGATTATTAGCGCTATTGCAATTTATATTAATAGTGTTAAGAAGAATGCCGCATTATTGATTATTGCGTTTACCCTGCATCCCTTACCCAATTTGGCGTTATGGTATCTCACTATTATAATTATAGATGCAGTAGATAAAGGCGATGGCATTTTATGAGTGTTGCCGAAATCAAAGAAGCAGTAATGAAACTCTCTACGGGAGAGTTAACAGATCTGGTTCAATGGCTTGATGAATTCTATGAATCTCTATGGGATAAGCAAATTGAGGAAGACTTTGAATCTGGCAAGCTAGATCATCTAATTAAACAAGCAAGGCAAGAATTCAGAGAGGGGAAGTGCCAGGAAATTTAAAGCATTTCACTACTTCACAGTTTTGGTAATACTACCGTCAGTTGCCACAGGAAATTCAAGAATTAGCAGATAAAAACTATGAGTTGCTTAAGCAAGAACCCAAACATCCATCTTTGAAATTTAAAAAGATCAAAAGTTTGTGGTCGGTAAGAGTAGGTAGAAATTATAGAGCTTTAGGTTCTGATGAACCAGAGGGAGTTCTATGGTTCTGGATAGGCCCAAACAGCAAGTACGATGATATCTTAAAGCAAATATAGCTTTTGTAGTGCGATGGTTGTAGTGAATGAAAGATGCGTTCGCGTAGCGGCTCGTACCGAGCATCGCGTTTTGGAGAATGCGTTCGCGTAGCGGCTCGTACCGAGCATCGCTTTTTTGGTGAGCATGACTGGAACTGAATCCAGCAACAGTTAAAATCTAAGAAACAGGAGGTCATCAATGGTTGCTGTAAATCAAATTAGACAAACGTTAACCCTGGCGGAATTTTTAGAACTTCCTGAAACCAAACCTGCTACTGAATATGTCAATGGACAAATTAAACAAAAACCTATTCCTCAAGGAGAACATAGTACCTTACAAACTCGTATTGCTACAGCGATTAATGAACTTATTTTACCGAAAAAAATTGCTCATGCTTTTACTGAATTAAGATGTACTTTTGGGGGACGTTCTATTGTTCCAGATATTACAGTATTTAGTTGGAATCGTATTCCGAAAACAGAAAAAGGAAGAATAGCCAATAAATTTGAGCTTTATCCTGATTGGGTAATCGAAATTCTTTCTCCTGAACAATCTGCGAATAAAGTTATCAAAAAAATTCTGTTTTGTCTGAACCAGAGAACAGAGTTAGGCTGGTTAATTGATCCTGAAGATGAATCAGTGATGATATTTCAACCGAATCAATTGCCAGAAATAAAATCAGATCAAGAAATTTTACCTGTGTTAGATAGTATTAAAGATTGGAAATTATCTGTTGCCGAAATGTTTAGTTGGTTAAGTGTTAAATAATTTTTGGTTGGCGTTTCTTTTTTCCATTGAACTGAGTAAGAGATCAAATATCAATGATCGTAAGCATATGCGCTACGCGCACGCTGCTTGAGGTGCCGTCAGCCGTGAGCTAAAAGCTCACGCTGCTTGAGGTGCCATCAGCCATTCCCATAGCGTGGCCTTTGGCAAAGGCGCATAAGCTGAAAGCTGTTCGCGTAGCGTGCGCGTAGCGCATAAGCTGATAGCTGATAGCTTACCAATGATCAATGACCAATTACCAATTACCCAAGCTTGAAAAGAGCAATCCTACCGGAATCGATATGATATTCCAGTTGAGGAATTATCCCTCTGGCTCGATGCCTGCTGCTCTTAGCTGCGCTGCCAATTGCTCAGCTCGTTGCCGTTCCTGTTCAGCTCGTTGCCGTTCCTGTTCAGCTCGTTGCTGTTCCTGGATGACCAACTCTGAACCCCACAGCAACAGTTCTCCTTGCTGATCCCACCAACGTAACCAGTAACCAGTTCGGTTTTCCCTAGTTCCTTGCCAGATACCCAGAAATAAGCTCATTTGATCAATCCAGTAACGGTTATTGGCATCGGGTGGTTCGAGTTGATAACGTCCTGAATCATCTAACCGATAGGCTTCTATTACTCCAGTGTCTGGCTCAAAAATTACATAGTTGGGAACCTGTAACACTTGCTCATAGTAAAACCACTTGCCCGGAGGATAGGTTGGCTTGTTGGAATACTCCCCAGCTTCAGTATCACAGAGAAATTCCATGACAATAGCAGGAATATCCCCTTGAAGTCTTGGGGTATAATTACGTTTAAGTTCTTCTCTTGACACCCGAATTGATGGCACATATCCCCAATCTGGGGCTTTTACCACGATTTTGCGATTCAAAGTGGCACAGATGCCATAATTGGTAGTAGTCAGGGCATTAGCTGGTAGTTTGCCAGCAATTTCCAAACTTTGTGTCAGAGCAGCAGCCAGGGAGGTTGATTGATATCATCCACTGGTTCGTCGTCAAGAAGGAAATCATCAGTTGACACTCCCCGCCCTGGAAGGACGGGGATTCTTGCTTCCACGGGGTGACTTGTTTAACCAGGCCGGAGCCAGAAAAAATAGAGGTCTCCTCTTCACAAGCGTACTTGGTCTATGACCCAGGTTTCGGTGTGCCCCACCGTACCTAATCTAGTTAACAAGTTAGATAAACTTTTTCTTGATCATAGGGTTTTCGTAGATATCCAAATCGTTAGATTTGATTATGCAATAAGCTTATCTCTTAGCTTATTTTTTACATCATCTACTTATTTTAAGATCATGTTTATCTAGACCATTAATTTTTTTTCGTTAGGCATCTATAATAACACGATGTTAGAAAACCGTCAAGTCTTAATTTCAAAAAAAACCGTCCTATAAGGACGGGGCGCGATTACCCAAATTTTTTGGTAACTTTTCCCAGGTAACTTGGTAAGTAGCTGTGCTAGCTATCATAATTAGTTCCTCTCGGAGCCTGCTCTTATTATCATAAGTTAGCGAATTCCAGAGAACTGACGGGGTAACAGTTTACTTCACTCGACCCCGGAATCGGATAAACCCATAGGAATTTGGCGGTTCTCCTGGTGCAGTAGCTTCGGGCACATCTCCGACTTCGACCACCACAACTCCATTTTGGTTGACAGATACATTACATCCTGCGGGCACTGAGGTCCCTGGTGAGTAATAGCGACCGCGATCGCTATCGGGGATATTAGTTAGATAGATATTCGGTTCAGCTGAACCACTGGTGGGTAAAGGATCGGTAGTCTCGAACAAGGCAATCCCGACATCACTAGCTGGGAAACCAGCAGTTTGATTGAAGGCATCCGGAATAAAAGTAGTTTCTGCCGGAACTCGGTCACAGATACGCAGGCTCTTAGCGTAATTGCTGCCATTGGAGAGGAAGTACACAGTATATTCCAACTCATCCCCTGGCATGACTGTGCCAGAGTTAATTAATCCCCGCAGATATACATTGGGATTAGGCCAGTTAGGGTCATTATCCTCAGGAGCGCGATCGCTTCCAACATGATTGTCAGTACCAGGACTATCAATACCATCAACGAAAAGTGAGCCAGATGTCGGTAAAGATTCCCAAACGTTACTGTCTTTGCGCTTAATAGCGGTAATACGTTTGACCAGTATCACGTTGGGGAGGCTTTCAACATCAAACCCAAAGTTAATGTCACCCACAGCAGTAGTAGTCACCTCAATCGGTATATCATTAGAGGTTCCTAACATCAACTCATCGGGGATCTCAGCATCGTTGGTATCGACTTGCACAATGTATTTCCCTGCCCTTAAGCTGGTGAATCTGTAATTCCCACTATTATCAGTATCAGTAGTGGCTTCTTGGGTATCACCAGCATCGATAACATCATTACTGTTAACGTCTTGGTATAAGACTACCCTAATGTTGGCAGGTAGAGTCGATTCACCATTGTCAAAAGTATCGTTTTGGGGATTATCGTCTTGGTAGAGAGTACCGGATACTTCACCAGTAGATGTAACTGGAAGGGCAATCATCCCCACATCCAGGTCTCGTTTGTCTTCCGATGCACCCAGAGCAAACACTTCGGTATATCCCGTAGTTGGGTCAGCATCAGAATCAATCGTGTCATCATTGCCCACATTTTGGAAACCAATCTCATAGCCAGATGGGGCAATAAACTCTAAGAAATAGTTTCCTGCTGCTAAACTAGAGAAGGAGTAGAAACCCGGATTACCAGCCACATCGTTAGTAGTCACTGTAGTGGCGAGTAGACTATCATCCCCGCCACCAGGTTGACCATCAGCACCAGGATTATAAAGGTTAACCGTCACACCATTGAAACCCAATTCACCAATGTTTTGGAGTCCATCACCATTATTATCAATCCAGACAAAATCCCCTAAGATCGGCTGAGGTACTATTCCTGCATCTACATCCTGGTTACTGTCTCCAGCATTCAAGGTAATGTTAGCCGTTTGTCCAGTAGCGTCAGCATCCGAGTCGAGAGTGTCATCACCCTGGTCTTGGGGAGAGAAAGCATGACCAGGGGGTGCAATGAACTTTAGATAATAGGTGCCTGGTGTCAAGTCCCGGAAGCGATAGAAACCAGGATTATCATTGAAGTCATTACTGGTTTGGGTCGAGTCGATCAGAGTGTTACCAGTATCATAGAGTTCAACAGTGACGCCATTGACACCAACTTCACCCCCATCTTGAGTACCATTGTCATCGGTATCCAACCAAACGAAATCACCTAAGCTAGCGGTAGTTGGGTCTACAGAGGTTAGTCCAGCATCGAAATCACGGGTGTCTGTAGTCTGGTTGACACTAAAGACGTTTGTCTGTCCAGTATTGGGATCAGCATCGGAGTCAGCGGTCTCATCACCACCCTGGTCTTGAGGAGAGAGATTTAGGTTGTCTGGGGGAATGAATTTAACGAAGTAATCTCCGGCTGGCACTTCCGAGAAAAGGTAAGCGCCATCATTACCGGTACCATCCGGAGCAGTTAAGGTAAAACCATAGAAACTATCGTCACTGGTACCAGGTTGACCATCACCCCCGTCTTGCCACAACTCAACCAGCACCCCATTGATACCTGGTTCACTATTATCTTGAATCCCATTACCGTTTTGGTCATCCCAGACCAAGTCTCCAATGATTGCAGGGGTGGGGGGTTGAATTTGAATTCCGACTTTGGGGGGTTCTGCGGGTAACAGGGTAGCTGCGGCACCGGATTGATCCGTTCGTGTAGAGACGAAAGCAAAGGAATTCCAGGCAATCTCGCCGTTGGTTGGTGCTCCAGCCGGTGCTCGCATCGGCCAGTTCAGCATCACCGACTCTAGGGGGTCGAGAACCAGGTTACCCAAGTTAAACCTCAGAGCGGTAACCGCACTGGGGTCACTGGGAAAGGTAGTACTCCAGTCATCGACGCAGCCACTAGGCCAATTGAGGTCTTGACCATCACTAGGATTGGGACGGCAAGGATTGGAGTTGGTGGTGTATTCAACAGTGACACCAGGAATCGCCACGGTAACCGGACCAGCGAGATTAGGACGCCATTGGGAACCCCTGGCTGAACTAGTATTGAGCACTTGAGTATCGCCGATGGCAGGCAACATATCGACTACAAGTATATTAGTCATCGGCACCGTGCCTTGATTGGTGATAGTGAGCTGGTAATCTACCTGTCCCCCCGGAACCGTGGTGCCACTAGTGGAGAAACTGGTATCGACCTCACCCTGAACTACCTTTTGTGAATCGAGGGTTGCGATCGCAGCTACTTCAACGTTTGCTGTTCTTCGACAAATAGTCTCATCGGTGATGCCATCCCCATCCACATCAACCGTATCCTGACTTCTGCGGTTACTACTGTTGCAATCGAACACACTATCGTTGGACATGATGAATAATTCATTAGTCAACGAACCTGTACTCACCCCCTGCTCAACTACTGTATCGACATAGATTCTGAGCCACTTATTCTCTGGTATTTGGGTTCCTGTAATTTGCCAACGCAGCAAGGTGCGACCGGTGCCGTTGTAGTTCGGAATCGCCTCGAAGTTGATCTCAGCGTTATCGGGCACAGTACTTGATCCCACACTATCAAACCTCCAGGCACCCCCATAGTCAAGCCCTGCTGGCAGTAAATCGGCAATAATGGGATTGACATAATCTGCGGTAGCGCTCGACTCGTTGCGAAACTGTAGCCGAAATTCTATGGTGTCACCAGGAGCATAGGGACCACTCTGAGTTTCGTCTCTTTTGTTTGGATTTACGATGGCTTGTAATGCCGAGATTTCTGTCTGTTGGCACTTTTCCAGGGGGTCTGTTGGTGAATTGGGCTTCCAAGTCAGTTGGGCACAGTTTTTGATCGTCTCCCCCATCGAGCGGTCAGGCTGAACCTCTACAAACAGTTTTGGTCGATTACTGCTTGCTGTAGCTTGAAAACCTACTGGTACATTGGTGTACTCGAACTCAACCCCTGTAATGTATTCCCCTGCTCCTAAGGTGATGTCCGTCCCAATGGTGAGGGTGGTGTTCTGAGGGTGTGAGGTACCGGCTGTCAAGGGGTTGAGATTAGTTTTGTAGCGGACAATCACATCCCCGGTGTAATTGTTGTATCTGCCTGTGCTAATTTTAGTGACCCGCACCTGATCTAAGAGGTTAATCCCATCGTCATTGACTTGATCTAGGTCGTCAGTGACTGTTAGAGTAGTCATCGGTACATTACCGGTATTTCTTGGGTCAAGCCGAAACTCAAATTCATTGCCAATAGCCACCTGACCCGAGAATGATTTAGAATTAAATGTGCCTTGATAGTTCGCGTCTGTAAAACCATGTTCAGCCTCACCATTTAAGTTCAACTCGGTGCCATCAATCAGTTCTCCTGTTGCGGTAGCTGGGTTAATCACAGTACTATTGGCACCAGTAGTGTTGAAGGTAGCACTAGGATACTCAACAGAGACTTGTGCGTTGAAACAATTTCTGCCACTCTGAATACTGAGGTTACCGACATTCCAAGTGACAACCCCGGAGTTATGGGTACCCCCATCGGTAGCACTAACAAAACTTGACCCAACCGGAAGAGTATCTTGCACAACTACATTTTGTAGGTTGATACCACTCTCAAGATTCTGGGCATGGCAAAGCTCAAGCTCATAGGTCACTGGTGAATCAAGAGCCGGATCACCATTGCTAGGAATCACCCGATTTTTCTCCAATGTCCACTTATTTAAAGCAGCGTTTGAATCGACATCAGAGGTAACCGTTAGAGCATTGGAGGTGGCATTCCCTGCATTAGCACTCGTCCCTTGGGCTTGGTTAATCGCTGGTGTATTGTCTACAGTCGTACCGGGGGGAAACTGGACTCGAATCTCCAAGTTGACAGGGGAACCTGCTGGAATCGGTGAATTATACTCAACGGTAGCCAGTCCTGTATCCTCGTCATAGTTGACAGTAGCAGGACGTCCAGGAAGGATGCTGACATTGTTAGAAGACCAATCAATTTGAGGAGGGAGTTGGTCAGTAATCACCACATCCTGGCAGTCCTCATCCCCACTACAGGAGACGCGGATGGTGTAGATAAATTCTTGTCCTGATGGAACTTCTGTCACGATCTGACCATCGGCATCATTAGCGACTTTTACCAACTGGAGTTGGGCATCAGCCCATACTGGAGTAGCGTAACCGGCGATCGCACTGACTAACATCACACTGCCAATCAGTGTATGGCGAGGAAACTGGGAAGGGAAAATTTTCCCTAGAGGATAGGGTAGGCTTTCTGAACCCACATTGGCTGCGATCGCTTGGAGATAGTTCAATAAAGATTTCATGACTGGCCGGGATGAATAATTGGAATCGGGAAATTAAGCTAAACACGTTTTTAAGAACAAATCGGGTATAGAGAGATTACTCAGAGGATATCTCCCAAGTTTTTTGATACTGAATTTTGCCCCCCTGACCCCCCAAGCGAGCAATCCCTCGCTTGGGGGGAACAAGAGTCAATTTGCTTCTAAAAGTCCCCCAGAATTGGGGGACCAACGGGGGCTTGGATGTAGCAAATGAGACTTCTCAGACAACCTCTCAGACGATAGGGAGTTAAATACAAATCA
>NZ_JAAHIE010000244.1:0-10676 GCF_010671945.1 Moorena sp. SIO4E2 | reverse complement strand
TGACTATACCCGTATGTCCTTTCAAGGTACGAGGTGGTGCTCCAGTTTCTAGGTTCCAGATATTTATTTGTCTTTCTGTTGCGGCAGCGAGACGTTTACCATCAGCACTGATTACCACAGAACTTGGCGTTCTCGTAAACCCTTTGACCGTCCTCTGTAGCCTACCATCCCTTAGATTCCAGAACTTGATGGTTTTGTCTTTACTGCTACTAATTAGGGTTTGGCTATCTGGACTAATAGCGAGAGAATTGACATCTGAGCGATGACCTGAAATAAGTTGAGTCAGCTGAGCCTCTTGCCAAGACTGGGCTAGCAATGGTTGTTGAGCATTTGAGCGTCCTATGGTTACCGGATAGACTATCCCTGTAGCCATAGTTAAGATAACTGTAGTGCTAGATATATATGACTTACGAAGTTTAGTTGGTTTTGCCCCCCTAACCCCCCAGCGAGCAATCCCTCGCTGGGGGGGACTACTCTCAAAGTCCCCCAAGTTTGGGGGATTTAGGGGGCAATGGGTAAGTCCTGATATAGCCAACAGCGCTATTAATATTTTTCTAAACATCTGTTGGATTGTGATCACCCCTTCACCCTGCTAACGCTAATCCATCACCACGGGGTTCAGATGCCGCTACCAAAACCCCTGACTGACGCAAGATTACTTGACCTTTACCAAAATTTATGCTATCGGCCTTAACCTGAATGTCATGACCCATCTCAGCTAGCTCCAGAGCAATATGACGGGGTACACTCTGTTCCAACAGGACTTGTGACCCATCCACAAATCGCCATCTGGGAGCATCTAGAGCAGCTTGAGGATTCATCCCGTAATCTGCCAGATTAACCACTACCTGTACATGTCCCTGAGGCTGCATGGGGCCTCCCATAACTCCAAAGGGTCCTAGAGGTTGACCATTTTGAGTCAGAAAACCCGGGATAATGGTATGATATGACCGCTTACCTGGTGCGACTTGATTAGGATGACCGGATTCTAGGGTAAACCCATTGGCTCGGTTTTGCAAGGCAATCCCAGTGCCAGGAATAACAATCCCACTCCCAAAGCCTTGAAAGTTAGATTGGATAAAGGATACCATTAATTCCCCATCTGCTGCTGCTAGATAAACTGTGCCACCTTTGGGTAAACCGGGTTTTGCTAAGGCGATCGCGTTTTCCCCAATTAACTTCCGGCGTTCTGTTGCATACCCATGGTCTAATAGGGTTTCGATTGGGACTTCCATAAACCGGTGGTCAGTGATATGGCGGTGAACATCAGCAAAGGCTAGCTTCATGGCTTCGATTTGTAGATGGTAGCTTTGGGCTGATTCACGGGGATAGTGGCTTAAGTCAAAACCTTCGATTATATTCAATGCCATTAAGGCCGCTATCCCTTGGGTGTTGGGGGGAATCTCCCATACGGTCAGGTCACGATAGTTAGTTGAAATGGGGTTTACCCACTCAGCTTGGTGACTAGCTAGGTCAGCTTTGGTCAGCACGCCACCAGTATTAGCGGCAAAGTTTGCGATCGCATCAGCCATTTCCCCTTGATAAAAGCTCTCACCACCACTGTTTGCGATCGCTTTCAAGGTCTTAGCATGATCCTTACTCCCCCATACCTCTCCAGCTACTGGTGCGCGCTGGTTAGGGAAAAATACTTGTTTAAATGGTTCAAATTCTGCTCCGGTCAGGGGGAGGTACAGAGCTTCCGCTTGTTTCCAAGCTCTTGCTGTGACTGGAGAGACTGGAAATCCCGCTTCGGCGTATCGAATCGCTGGGGCAAACAATTGCTCAAAGGGTAGCTTTCCCCACCGTTGCCACAAACTACGCCATGCTGATACCGCTCCTGGCACTGTTACCGATAACCAGCCGATAGCAGGAATTTGACTCATACCAGCAAAATGCTCAAGGGTCAGGTGTTGAGGGCTTTTGCCAGAACCATTGATGCCATGGAGTTTACCATCCCATACTAAGGCGAAGGCATCCGAACCAATACCATTGGAAGTAGGTTCAACCACTGTCAATGCGATCGCTGTGGCTATAGCAGCATCTACAGCATTGCCTCCAGCCCAAAACATTTCCATACCAGCTAGGGTGGCTAGGGATTGGCTGGTGGCTACGGCAAATCGATTACCCATGACTACCCCTCGTCTTGATGGGTAGGGATAATGGGTTAAGTTACCCTTGAGCATAATTTTCTCTGGTGAACTATTATCTAGTTATTTTAGAGAGAAGCTGCATAACCCCTAAGTTTGAGTACCAAGTAACTAATGAGGTTTCCTTCTACTTAGTTGTTTGACCTATGAATCGGTTCAAGTTAGGAGTTAGGCGAAAGCGCTACTACAAGTTAGGGGAAAGAATCAATGCCTACTAACAACTCAGATAACAACTCAGGTATCAAACCGTTTTCGACATCTATTTATTTAAAAGACCGCCAAGGTAATAGGGGGATCGAGCCGGTTTTTGAGTCTAATTCTAGATTAGAGGATTTCATGGCACATCTAGTCGAGTCTGAGCCAGATAGGAGCGAAGCCGAGTGGGCTGCTTGCTTCTTATATCAGTTGAGACAAGCATCTGGTATTTACCGGATTTTATCCATGACTAATCCTCCGATAGTGGTGATTAGAGCTGATCTGTTATTGTTAACGTTATCTGATCAGCTCTTATTCAATTATCTACAGTTTGTTTGTTGGTCTGCAGCTCAAGCGATCGCCCATCAGTTGAGTAAATCTCATAATCTTGCGTTACATTACCCTGTAGAAGAATGTTTCATCATTGCTAGTGCAGCAGCCAGCAAGCCCGCTAAACTCCTCAGAGGATTTAACTTTTATCCTAAGTCTTCTATTTATGCCTATGCTTTTAATGCCCTCAAGCGAATTATTAGAAATCAAGTCGCCAAGGAACTCAGGTTAAAATCTATCAAGTTTTCTGATTATGGCTTGTTGCGATATTTGGATAAAACAGAACTTGAGCAAGCACTTAACGACTATGGCATCACTAATCAATATTTTAACTATTATCGTCTGGCTTGGCAATCGTTTAAAGACTACTTTAATGAGATGTATCCTCCCAGCAGCAAGGGAAATCATCGCCATCATTCCCCAATTAAATTCCTAACCCAGCAACAGCTTAACCAAATTGCTCTTCGTTACAACCAGCAGTTAAATCGGTTAAATAAACTGGTGAGCTCTGAGTTCCAAAGTGATGAGTTTCATAGGAATAATCTTAGAAGAAGTGATTCAGATTGGTTAAGACAAGTACTACGTTACTCAGCAATCAGCACTCAGCATATGCCCTACGCGCACGCTACGCGAACAGCACTCAGCAATCAGCACTCAGCACTCAGCACTCAGCCCTCAAGACTCAGCACTGAACACATTGAAGAAATGCTAGCCATTTGCATCCAAGCGGTGCGGATGTCTCAACAAAGGAATTCAGTATCCTTAGATGAGTATGGGGAAATTACTGATATAGGATCTAATCCTTTAGAGGTGGTAATCCAAGAGGAAGAAAAGGATGAGTTGACTCAAGTCAGGAGTATTATCTTAAAAGAATTTACGGCTTTAGATCAGCTAGCTCAGAAATCCCTAAGACTTTGGCTTGGTCTAGGCATCAATCAACAAGATTTTATCGAGCTTTTCGGGTTTAAAAAGCAATATCAAGTGGCTCGCCAGTTTCAACGTTATTTTAAACGGATTTTGAAGGCAGTCGTCACCTTTTATTTTCGGGATGCTATGAGCAAAAATATTACCTCTAAAGACATCAATCAGCACCTTAATAAAACCACTAAAACTAACTATATTAATAACTATCTCAAATCTTACTTAAGTGCTGATAGTAAAGAATTATTTGCTCAAATTATTTATAAAATTTATGATGAAATTGTCGATAAAATAATCACGACAAAGCTTAGTAATCTAGAAAAAAAACAACTAATTAGCAGCAACCAGATTTTAAGGGAATTAATTCAACCAAAATTTGAGGTAATGATTGAGGAAAGGTTTGCTATAAAACTGATTAATTTCAGATCAGCTAAGCCAGCGATCGCTAAATTTATTGAGCGGTGGCTCCAGCAAAATCAGGCACTAATAGAGCAATCCCAATCACAAAACAGTCAAAAGCCATGTAGGCACAGTGAAACCTGAAACGTGAAACGTTAACCCAAATATACCAAATACCAATTAACGATTAACCAAAAAGGAGATGAGTCAATGAAATTACGTTTAGAGGATGTAGCTTGCCTACACCCAGACCAAATGTTGATAGAATTCTCCCCAGAAGAACGAGAAAAAGCATGGCAACAAACCCAAGCTCAAGGTTATTCTAACCAAGCTGCTCGTTGGCGAGCCTATCTGAATTGTCTCTGTCTGAATACGTTTTTAAGCTATCTGGACACAGAAGCAAATTTAACAGAACCAAATTTAACAGGAACAAATTTACTAGAAACAGCACTAGACAAAGCACTAAACAAACCACTAGATACACCACTAAACAAACCACTAAACAAACCACTAAACAAAGCATTAGTATGGCCAGAGTTGGGGGATTTACCAAGTTTCTGGGACGTAGTGAATGGTACAGCTGTTGAGCTAAACCAGACGCGACTGGTATTAATTCCTAGTGAAGAAATCAAATTTACAGCGTTGCGAGTACCGCGAGAGTGGGTTGATATTCCTGAGTGGGCTAGTCATTATTATGTGGCGATGCAACTGAATTTAGAAGAATGCTGGTTACAGGTGTGGGGATACACCACTTATCAACAGTTACGTGATCATGGTAACTATGACATCATCGATGAAACCTATGCTGTGGATGCAGTAGATTTAATTGAAGATTTGAATGTGATGTGGGTAACGGAGGAACTTACTCCAAGTCCCAAACTGACAGTAAAGCCAATGGCAAGATTATCCTGTGATGAAGCAACAACGTTAATCAAGCAATTGAGCCAGGAAACTCCTTACTCTCCGAGGCTAGATATTCCTTTTGCTAAGTGGCAGGCACTGGTATCAAATTCTAAATGGCGCAAAGAATTATATAAACAACGTTCCCTAGTTTACTCTCGTAAGCCATCTATAAACTTACTCTCATGGCTGGATAATTTCCTGGAGGCTGGTTGGCAAACTGTTGAGGAAGTTCGAGCACGTAATTGTCAACCTACTCTAAGAGTAGCTTACCGGTCTCAACAGACTCGTTTGAAGGATAGTTTGAATGGTAATTCTTCAGCATCTTCCCCCTTTTACGAAAATATCCCTGAAGCTGTGACCGCAATTATTAAACTATTAAAGACCAATAACAGTAAACAAACTAACTTACCGGCTATAGAATTATTGGGTGAAATTGCTCATGGTAGCTTAGACGCGATCGCATTACTGGCTGACATGATCAATACTACTGAAGATCATGACTTACGCCGCCAAGCCGCTGTCAGTTTAGGAAAACTTGACCCAAATCATCCCCAAGCTGGGATTAGGCGAGTTAAGATAATTGATTTAGAAATGCAACTGAATGGGAGCAAAGTAGCATTTATGGTTACTCTCATACCTGAAGCAGATGGGGGAATTAATGTTCACTTACGGGTGTATCCTACTAATGAGAAATATCTAAAAAATAATCTCCAATTGCTAGTACTTGATCAGCAGGGAGAAATTTTCTTGTCGGCTCAGTCGAGAAGTGCTGATAATTGGATCCAATTAGAGTTTCATGGCGAAAGGGGGGATAGGTTTATGGTAAAATTGGTACTGGTAGATGCCAGCTTTTCCAAAGAGTTTGTCTTGTAACTTATCTTGGGTTGTTCGCGTAGCGTGGCCTTTTGGCCAAGGTTGTGAGGTTGTTCGCGTAGCGTGGCCTTTTGGCCAAGGTTGTGAGGTTGTGAGATTGTGAGGTTGTGAGGTTGTTCGCCTTTGGCGTTCGGTGTAGGGTAGGTTGTCTGTCAGAATGCAGAATGTAGAATGTAGAATGCAGAATGTAGAATGTAGAATGCAGAATGCAGAATGCAGAATGCAGAATGCAGAATGCAGAATGCAGAATGCAGAATTCCCAATTCTAAATTATAAATTCTACATTCTTAATTCAAAAATGTTGTTCGCCTTTGGCGTTCCCGTAGGGTAGGGTGATTAATTTGTCACCTATGTTCGGTTGAATGTTTTTATATAGCGTTTCTCATACTTATCAGGTAGAGTCAATTTTATTACCCCGACTCCCGACTCCCTCGGTGCGCTTGACCCGTAATTAAATTCGCCACGGGTCGCACCGCTCCCGACTCCCTAAAACCCAGGACTTTCTCTCCCAACCAATTTAAAAAATATATTAATAAATTCAATAATACCGGATGAAAAATGACGAATTTAGTTACTTTAAAAATAGTTGATGGTGACTTTGAACAGGGGTTTCGGGTCATCCTCAAAATTGGGATTGATGCCAAGGAAAATAATTTAATGGCTAGAGAAATTGACGGTTGGTTACCACCAGCACCTCACATTAACCAATTGTGTGACAGTTGGCTCTTAAGCTATCGTGCTCAAGGGAGAATCAAAGTGCATCGGAAACTGACAGCTCCCTCAGAACAGATAACCAACTATTCAATTATCCACTCAGCTCAGGATTTACAAGAGGCGATCAATAATTGGCTAAATTCAACCGATAGAAAGTTTCAACGCTTCCGGGATCAAGTGTTAAAATCTTTATCGACCAATGACCAGATTCGGTTTATTATTCAAACTAATAATCTCAAACTTTGGCAACTGCCTTGGCATCTCTGGGATGTCTTGTCCGATTGTGATATTGAGGTTAATTTCAGTGCTTCAGAATTTCCCCCACCCTCACCACCAAGCAAAAAATATATAAATAAAGTCAGAATATTGGCAATTCTAGGAGATGACACCGGGATTGATATCCAGAAGGATTTGGCATTACTCCAGGAGGAATTACCCGATGCAGAAATTTCCCCCTTAATCAGTCCCCCAAAAAAAAAATTAAGCCAGGAATTATGGGAAAAAAAGTGGGAGATATTGTTTTTTGCTGGTCATAGTTTTACCCAGAATAAAAAGAATTTACAAGGACGGTTTTTCATCAATCAGGATGAAAGCATCACCATTGAGGAGTTAAAGTATGGTCTAACCAATGCGATTAAGAATGGGTTGAAGTTGGCTATCTTTAATTCCTGTGATGGGTTAGGATTAGCAGCAGAATTGGTTAGTTTACCAATCTCGACAACCCTGGTAATGCGGGAAAAGGTGCCAGATGAGGTAGCTCAGAAGTTTTTGAGGTATTTTCTCAACGCATTTGCCACAAAGGGAAAATCCTTATCGGATTCAGTGTGGGAAACCCGGAAAAGATTGCAGGAGGAGGTAGAAGATAACTATCCCTGTGCCAGTTGGTTACCAGTGATATTTCAGAATCCTGCTCTGAAACCGCCAACTTGGAAAGACTTGACTAAGGGATTCTATACCAAGAATAAACCCAAACTCTCAACGGTTTTACTGGTAAGTTTTATTGCCACTATTGCAGTGATCACAATACGATCGCTAGGGCTGTTACAAGGATCAGAATTACGTGCTTTCGACCATCTCATGGGTCTGCGACCACCTGAAAAGCGGGATGAGCGGGTTTTAGTAATTGCGGTGGAAGAACCAGATATTAAGTATCAGGACAAGATGGGTTGGTCGAGGAAAGGGTCATTATCCGATACGGCTCTGGCACAACTGTTGCGGAAACTCAACCCTGATCAACCGCGAGTGATTGGCTTAGATATTTATCATGACTTTGAGTTTGAACCCAGCTTAGCTACTCAATTGAAGCAAAATCCCCGTTTCATTGCGGTGTGCAAAATGCCAAGTATTGATCAGACTGCTATCGCTTCACCACCCGGTATGGCATCACAACAGATCGGCTTTAGTGATTTGCCTCGTGACCCAGATGATATTATCCGCCGCCAATTTCTAGCGATGACCCCTTCGGATACTTGTGATACCAGTTACTCTCTGAGTTTACAAGTCGCTCTGAATTACCTAGCCCAAGAGGGAATCCCGCCGATGACGAGAAATTCAGCAGGGGATGTAGAAATCGGTGGTGTGATGTTTCGGAAATTCCCACACAATGCTGGTGGGTATCAGTTAGAGCCAGATCATGCCATGGGATATCAGATGCTCCTTAATTACCGTGCTAAGAATCCCAAAAAAGTTAATCTCCAAGACTTACTCAAGGGTAAACTCGATTCCCAACTGCCCACTTTGGTCAAGGATAAGATTGTCTTGATTGGGGTGGGTAAAGATTCAAAGGATGTACACCTGACTCCCTATACTAAAGGGCCATGGCCTGACAAAATACCTGGGGTTATGGTTCACGCTCAGATGACTAGTCAGATTATTAGTGCTGTTTTGAATCAACGACCCTTGCTCTGGTGGTTGCCACAGTGGGGGGAACTGCTTTGGATTGGTAGTTGGTCTTTGGTGGGAGGCCTATTAGTTTGGCGTTTACATTCCCCATCCTACTTGGGAGTTGCTGTTTTTGCTGGTATCAGCCTCTTATCTGGAGTCTGTTATGTTCTCTTACTCCAAGGGGGATGGATACCCTTTATACCATCAGCCTTGGGGTTAGTGGCAACCAGTGGTTCCATCGTAGTTTATAGCATTTTCAAATGAATTGTAAACAAGAATGACAGTTTTTTATATTCCCAAAAATCCCTAGATACTTGATTAGCTATTGCCTGTTGCCTCTTGCCTCTTGCCTTTACTAATCACGATTATGTTTACATCTCAAATGGAAAGGCTAGATTTATCATCCAAGTCTTTTAGATAATTTTGATAAAAAGGTTATTTGTTTAAAGATTTAGTGAATTTTAATTCAACTAGAGAAATGAGTCGGGATTGATATGTAATACTGTTTTTGGTAGATAAATCAGTCATCAAGGTTAACTGCGTCATTGTTCTCATAGCTACCAACCTGAAGGCGTAAACGAAAAGTAACCATTCAGTGGTCAGCGGTCAGTGGTCAGCCGTCAGCCGTGGGCTTTTGGCCCACGCTGGGCGAACAGTAGCGTGGCACAGGCTAGAAGCCTGTGACGTAGCCCATAAGCTGATCACTGATGATACCTGTACCTGAAAGCTGATCGCTGAATGCTGATAGCTGAATGCTTACAACGAAAAGACACCCAGGTTGAGATCTAGCATTTCTAAATAGATCGCGTTGCATCAGTCTTTGAATGAATAGGAGTAGAGTGGGCATCCTGCCCGCCCGAAAATATATTGAAACTGGCAAGATGCCAGTTCCACGCAAGATGCCCATTCCACAGGTGCGACCCGTGGCGAATTTAATTCGCCAAGGTCAAGCGCACCTAAGCAAGATGCCTATTCCACAGGTGCGACCCAAGGGCGATTTACTCGCCCATTGGAAAGCGCGCACCTACTCTTAAAATCATTCCATTATTAAGCAACGCCAAATAGATTGGCAAATGCTCTATATCCGATCGGTGTGATAAGAAATGTAAACGTTTGCATAAAATCCCTGAGTAAGGACTGATAAAGATTATGGAATGCTTTAAAAAAATTAACGTTTGTCAAACCTCTCAGTATGTATAAACTCAAGCTAGCGTTGTACAAACCTTCTTTGATCTTGGCCCTTGCCTGGGTACTACTTAATTTCACCATTTACCCTCTACGAGCGCGTTCGCAGTCTGTTGCCCTAAACAGCAACTCTGTCACAAATAGTTTCTCCCGATCCGATACTCCATCAGGTCAACCAGATGTAGACTTTGGGGGTGATAGCAGAACTGATCAGATCACAACAGCTGGAGGACGTTTATATTTCCTCCCACCAGACTACACTACACCAAATGCTACACAAAATCAAGACTTTGATGATGTGGGCAGACCACCGAAACGAACATCAGGAGGATCACGTGGTCTGTGTTCGGATCAGCTGATTGCTATAGTCCCTGGTAGTAGCGAGATTGTCGAGGCAACGGGCAACTGTAGTAATGATTCCAACTCTTCCTTAGCACTGACCTTAGCTGAGTCTCCTACCTTTTGGTTTTATGTTCCTGAACAGTCTACTCGTGAACTAACGGTAGAGTTTGTACTGCTCAATCAGAACCAACAGGCTGTACTAGTAAAATCGATGACCTTATCTGGAACTCCTGGTATTGTCCGTGTTCGATTGAACCAACCCCTACAAACTGACCAGCTATATCGATGGCAGTTCTCTGTTTTAGTTAATCCCCAAAACCCGTCTGGGAATCCCACGGTGGAAGGATTAGTCAAACGAATCACAGCAGACTCTACCCTCAGTAGTAAGCTAAACGCTGCTACTTCGCCACGGGACCGTATTGCTATTTATGCGAGCCACGGTATTTGGCATGATGCGATGACAGCCTTAGCTCAACTACGGTCCCAGAAACCAGAGGATTCTAGGTTAGAACGGGATTGGGAGGATTTCCTAGGTTCCGTGGGTTTGCGTGCGATCGCAGTCAAACCCCTAGTTGATTGTTGTATAGCAAAGTGAGTCGGGAGTCGGGAGTCGGGAGTCGGGAGTCGGGAGTCGGGAGTCGGGAGTCGGGAGTCGGGAGTCGGGAGTCGGGAGTCGGGAGTCAGGAGTCGGGAGTCGGGATCAACAATTATCACAATTCCTACACCGATCCCTATATAGCACTACGCATTAAAGTTAGGACAAGCCTCCCCATCTCCCCATCT
>NZ_JAAHIE010000243.1:0-10691 GCF_010671945.1 Moorena sp. SIO4E2 | reverse complement strand
TGTGCGACCCGTGGCGAATTAAATTCGCCACGGGTCGCACCTGTGGATTTACTTCATGTTTAATTTCGCGCCTTTCTTGTCGTGCGCGTTACCTTGGCGAGGGAACCTCGCCGGGGTGTTAATCAGAGAAATCGGTCAACCTTACATGGAAGAACCAACTCCCACATAGGCACCATAGAAGAAAAGACCAACCACTACGAGGACACCAGTACCAGCGATAGTGGCAACTATCCATAAAGGAATTCTTCCCCCTCCAGACACAGCTTATACCTCCAATTTTAAATCAAGTTTTTTTTAGATGCAGTTAACGATAGAAGGCTTAATAACTAGTCTTAATAACTAGTAATTTCCTTGAAAAGCCTCCCTAGTGGTAAGGGTTTTGTGCAACTCCTATCAGGAGTAAAGTAGTAAATTCCCGATTAACCGGAAATTACCAGGGAATTAACTAAGAGTCTTTTCCCGTCTACATCCTAGCCTTCTCTAAGATGGAGATTTAGGCGAATCTGTTAAATCAGTTAATTAAAGAAATAACTGGAAAACAGAATACCAAGCACAAAAATCAGTAATAGACCTAAGTAAAGAGACGTCCGATTGAGTTCAACCGGCTGTCTATTGGGATTGGAATTCCGCTCCATAATTGCTTCTCCTATCGTTGAATAAATTGCATGGCTGCGATCGCGCCTAAGAAAAAGACTGAAGGAACGGCTAGGGTATGAACCGCTAACCATCTAATCGTGAAAATCGGATACGAAACTGGTTGATTGGGATTACTGCTAGTCATGATTGTCTGCCTTTATCTAAAAAACCTTTAGGTGCGCTTGACCCATTAAGAATTAAATTCGCTCAAAGTGCGCTTTCCCATGGGCGAGTAAATCGCCCTTGGGTCGCACTTTCGGGTCACACCTATGGAGCAAATTGTTCAACTTGCTGTTTAGCATTGTAGCGGTCGGAAACGATTGGTAGTTCCATCCGCTCTTGAGTAAAGTATTCATTAGGACGGGGTGTGCCAAACACATCGTAAGCCAGACCAGTGCTAACAAAAAGCCAACCAGCGATAAATAGGGCTGGGATAGTAACACTGTGAATGACCCAGTAACGAACGCTGGTAATAATGTCACCAAACGGACGTTCTCCAGTTGTACCTGCCATCGTAGATTCCTCTTACCAACAACCGTTTAGAATTCCATAACTATAATAGTTCTAAGTGCCGTTTTTTTCTACATCTTCAATGTTGAAACATAAAACGAAACTGACTGGCATCGATCATAGGGATTTCAAAGCCCTAAGCTTCCTGGGTATGCGGCTCATACTTGAGTAAAATCCCTTTCTGACCAATTACAAACCCCTGTTCTGGTGTTACAAAGACGATTTTGTAAAAATTGGAGGGAACATCCTTAAGATCCCGGTCTTTTTGCCAAGTTTTTCCACCATCAAAGCTACAAAGCAAATTACCACTGCCACCTGCTAACCAAATTTCATTGGGTGTGCGATAGGCTAAGTCAAGTAATCCCAAGCTGTTGGAAACTTCCGGATACATCGGTTCTTGCCAATCTTCTAGGTCTTCAGCACTGCTAAATTGTACCTGACCACCCCGGGCAAGAATCCACAGACGACCATCGGGGGTAAACCCCATATTCTGAAGACGCTTGGAACTGTAACGATTATGCTGTAACCAAGCACTCTGACCTGGATCCCAAGTGGAGTAAAAGTTACCTCTAGCAGACACAGCCACGTATTTACCATCTTCAGAGCGGGAAATATTACGGGTGACTCCGACCGCCTGTGCTACCTGTGCTTTCCAGGTTTTCCCAGCATCCTTAGTCTGATAAATTGCGCCAACATCAGTGGTCATCTCTGCTGAGTTGGGTCCGAGAGCGAGCACTCTGTTGGGTGAACCTGGTAACTTTTCACTTAAGAGAATGCGAGACCAAGATTCCCCCCCATCAGTAGTATGGAGCATGATCGAAGGTTGACCAACAATCCACCCCTCATCACCAGCAAAGCTTACAGAGGAGAAGCGATAATTTTCATCTCCGAGATCCAAGCCTTTCTGTTGCCATGTATTACCCCCATCCTTAGTCTCAAAAATTGTGGCATAGCTACCCACAATCCATCCATGACTAAGATCCCCCGTAAAGCCAAGGTCTTGCATGGTCGCTTCTGTAGGTAAGGAAATAACCGCCCAAGGATTGTAGCTTATGGATGAAGGAGATTTGCAGCTGACACAAATTAATGCCACCGCCAGTAATATTAAAATTTGTTTCAGCGTTTTCATCAAATATCTCATTATTTCCAGAACTTTTTGAGTATGGCAGCTTTCTCCGTAGGTTTTCAGAACCCAGCAAGGGCGATGGCTTCTAGATCTAAGCTTTGGTGATGCCAGCAGTTGCTCACGTTCAATAAACTTGCCAACTGCCCTGATTTCAGTTCAAACCGTAAAGGCTCAGAAAAAATAAAAAGCCTAATCCTAAAGCGCTAAAAATTAAAAGGTTTTTTTGTGCTGGTGTCATGCGGTTAACACCTAAGCCATAGGTAAGATTCTCCTGAAATCCAGACGGGGCATTAACAGCACCAATATTAATAAACTGAATTTTCGGAGCGCTGCACACTGGACAGCGCCAATCATCTGGCAAATCCTTATATAATGTCCCTCCTGGAACATTGCGATTGCTATCTCCCTTAGTCGGATCGTAAACATAGCCACAAGCACGGCATTCATAGCTGCTGGGTGCTTGTTCAGCTAGGGTTTGCTCTGGGGCTCGTTCAGTCATTGCTCTGTAAGCTTAAGCAGCAAATCTTAATAACTATGTTAAAAAATATTATCACACACTAAGGGTCAGATTTTCTTAACTTTTGATTTAAGCTCAGGAGTTTCTCCCCAATGCCTGACCGGATTTTTGATCAACCCTTGAAATGGTAGGGTCTTCTAGGCAAAGCGATTACCCTCAACTACGAACAACCTTGAAGTCTATGGTAGTCATTGGCTTTTGAGAACCAACCACTGATCCCTGAGGACCGTTCAAAAGGGCAGAGCACCTATAATAAAGTTTGTAAAGAAGTACTAACGCCAGTTTTTACCTGGCACTGACCAATTGTGTTTGTTCTTAGCGGTTACGAGTATCTCTTAGGCTTCATACTAGCTTGCAGCTTAGTGCCCCTACTAGCCCTGTCGGCTTCCAAGCTTTTGCGACCTAGCCATCGGGAGCCAGAGCGACGCACCACCTATGAATCTGGTATGGAACCAGTGGGGGGTGCTTGGATTCAGTTCAACATTCGTTACTATATGTTCGCCCTGGTGTTCGTGATTTTCGATGTTGAAACTGTATTCCTCTATCCCTGGGCTGTCGCCTTCAATCGCCTGGGATTACTGGCATTTGTGGAAGCCCTAATTTTTATTGCAATTCTTGTGCTTGCTCTGGTTTATGCTTGGCGCAAAGGAGCCTTGGAATGGTCATGAAATCTAATCTTACAAAGGATAGTGCTGCTATAGAACAGCAGCAAACAAACAAAATTCTTAACCCGATTGAGCGAACCCAAGTCACTCAAGACCTATCGGAAAATGTAATTTTGACTACAGTAGACGACCTTTACAACTGGGCGCGGCTTTCCAGCCTCTGGCCGATGTTGTATGGTACGGCTTGCTGCTTCATTGAATTTGCAGCAATGATTGGGTCGCGGTTTGACTTTGACCGTTTTGGTTTGGTTCCTCGTTCTAGCCCCAGGCAAGCGGATTTAATTATCACAGCGGGTACCATAACTATGAAAATGGGACCAGCACTGGTTCGTCTGTATGAGCAGATGCCAGAGCCGAAGTACGTGATTGCCATGGGAGCTTGTACTATCACTGGCGGCATGTTTAGCGTTGATTCTCCAACAGCAGTCCGTGGTGTGGATAAATTGATTCCAGTGGATGTCTATATACCTGGATGCCCCCCTCGTCCAGAAGCAATCATGGATGCTATTGTCAAGCTTCGCAAAAAGGTGGCTAACGAGTCGATTCAGGAGCGTGGTCAGCTCAAGCAAACCCACCGTTACTACAGCACCACTCACAACATGAAAGTGGTACCAGAGATTTTGACGGGTAAGTACCTGCAATCAGAGGAGCGCTATACTGCACCCAAACAGTTGACCGAGGAGATGGGAATAGCAGTACCACCAGCACTCAAATCCTATCAAAAGCAGGAGGTAAAGCGTGGCTGAAGAGTCAAAACCAGTAGAGCAAACCACACAATCCTCTGAGATAGTTGAAGCGGGAAAAGTCTCCGGATGGCTCAAGGAAAACGGTTTTGACCATGAGTTCATGGAGCTGGATCACCTAGGCGTTGAGGTACTCAAAGTTCAACCAGATGTCTGGCTTCCCATTGCTACTGCTCTGTACGCCTATGGGTTTAACTACCTCCAATGTCAAGGAGGCTATGATTTTGGTCCTGGGGCAGACTTGGTGAGCTTTTACCACTTGATTAAAGTGAGTGATAATACTGATCAGCCTGAGGAAGTGCGTGTAAAAGTATTCCTACCGCGAGATAATCCTAAGGTTCCCTCGGTGTACTGGATTTGGAAAGCTGCTGATTGGCAGGAGCGGGAAACCTACGATATGTTCGGTATAGTTTTTGAAGGACACCCTAACCTGAAGCGGATTTTGATGCCAGAAGATTGGGTGGGTTGGCCTTTGCGGAAGGATTACATATCACCGGACTTCTACGAATTACAGGATGCTTATTGATTAGCTATGGGTTTGTGATCGTTTCCCTGATGCGATCGCAAACTCAACATCGCACTTTCCTCACTCCCTAAGAGGGCTGATGGGTTATAGTCAAATCAACTTACTTAGGATTCTCGATGACCTGATCAGCTTTTAGCTTCCAGGAAAAGAAGCCCCAAATCTGCAAGGGTGATCGACCACCCATGGCCTACGGCCAAGTGTGAGTGTGGGATAAATTTTGCACAAAGTCTTTCACACAAAACCGGCACGATGCCTTATATTATATTGACTGACAAGCAAGGTCTAAAATGCTGCTTGTTGGTGAAATGCTTCACGTATTTGGATGCATCAGTTACCTCAAATCTTTGTCGTTGATCGTAACTTTGCTCTAAATCTCTATCCTTCTGATTACTTTTAAAATATAGCTTAGGCACAAAGATGGTGCCAGTTTCGAATAGATAAACAAAGAGCGCATTTTCCGCAATGAAATAGCCCTGGTTAGATATACTTATGCCTTGGTTAAATTAACTAGGTTTTTATTTTTGTCTGATCAGGTGCAAGAGCTGAGTATACTTAGATATTGCACCAAGTTAAAAATTTACCTGTCAAACTAGGGAACAGGGAACGGGGAACAGGGAAAAGTGATAAGATTTGACTATTTAAGTACTGAAATTGATTGTTATCACTGCCGTTATTAAGTTTTTTGTAGTTGTGCAATATTTCCATATATAGTGTTTTTGTAATTCCATAAAAACTATATATGGAAAATCCCTTGTCAACAAGCACAATAAGCCATGGTTAATTAAGAAATCTTACCGATTACCTAACAAGATACAAGATTTGTTTACTCTAAATTGCTGTCCGCGTCAGGAGAATAGTATATTAATCCAGGTGAATTAAAATAATGTACTGCTTGGATTTAAGAGATGGTTTATACACCAGACCAACCGCAACAAAGCTTAAGTACTCAAACAGCGCGTAATTTAGCGACGACGACTAAAACAGCGCCCCAAATGCGGGGGAAGACTCCACGTTTACTCCTCAAGCTTCTACCTTGGGTTGAGGTTTCAGGTGGTACTTACCGGGTGAACCGCCGAGATGTCAGAGTTACACAAGAGATGGCCACCAACGACGATGGGGAAAAGAACATTGAAATATTAAGTGGCCACGAAGGCGAAGCCAGCCTCACCCAAACCTTTGTTGACTACGACGATGAACCTCGGGAGTATCCTTTGAGTATTACCCAGACGATCTTAAAGGTTCATACCCGAGTCGGTGATCTCTACAGCAATGCCACAGATCAGGTGCGAGAGCAGTTGCGCCTCACCATTGAAGGATTGATGGAACGTAAGGAAAACGACATTATCAACCATGATGGTGATGGTGATCCCGACAAAGCCTATGGCTTACTCCATGCCGCAGATCCATCTATGCGCATCTCCACTCGTACTGGGCCACCCACACCGGATGACTTTGATGAACTATTGGCCAAGGTCTGGAAACAGCCAGCATTTTTCTTAGCTCACCCCCAAGCGATCGCTGCCTTTGGTCGAGAATGTACGCTCCGGGGTGTTCCGCCTGCAACCGTTCAACTATTTGGTTCACCCTATATCACCTGGCGAGGGGTTCCGGTAGTTCCCAGTAATAAGTTGAAGGTAAAAGAGGGCAAAACCAATATTCTGCTGATGCGAGTTGGCGAAGCTGCCCAAGGGGTCGTGGGTCTACAAAAAACTGGCGTGCCTGGAGAACAAGTGCCGGGCGTGTCCGTGCGCTTAATGGGGATCAGTGACCAGGCGATTGCCACTTACCTGGTTACCATCTATTTTTCCGTAGCCTGCCTAGTGCCCGACGCCCTGGGCGTTCTGGAGAACGTAGATATTACGACATACCATAATTATGACTGAACAACAAGGTTTAAATCTTTCCCCATCGCCTCAGAACAGTCAACCCCTTGAAAGTTCTTTCGGAGGGGATCTATCCGATCCCCAAATGTTAGATCAAATATTGAATCAGCTCTTTGCCCAGCTACCCGAACCGCTAACCTCACCAGAGGCAATGGCTGGCATGATGCCAAAGATGTTGACTGGACAGGGTTTAAGTCAACCGGTAGCGGCTGCTCAATCCCAATCCAGCAGCCAGAGTCCCAAGCAACCGGAGGCTCAACCCCAGCAGACCACTAGTGGGCAAAGTCCAGAGCAATTGCTGTCTGATGCCCAACAGCAGCTGTCCAGCCTACAGGGTCTAGGCCAAATAATAGACCCAATCATGTCTGAGGCTCAACAACTTATGTCTGGTCTGGAGAGCCTAGACCTATTGGGAGCTGAAGCTCAACAGCAGCTGTCGAGGGGGTCAACCCCAGACCAGATGGCTGGAACTAGTCAGCCATCTTCTGATCTCCAGGGAAAAACACCCACATCTGCCCCATCAACGCCAGTGCCTCAGGGGGGTACCTCTGGCTCTGCCTTAATGCCTGAGATCTCCTCAGCACAAACCCCCAACTTGTCTGCGACTCAAACCAGTGAGGCAGCAACCAAAAGCACAACTGCACCCAGCACCGCTGCTACCGAAGCCAATCGGCCAGGGCGTCAAGTACCCAGTCAATCTCCAAGCAGTGGCAATGGCATGACAGGAATGGGGGATCTCAGCCTCAGCGAGTTCCTACCCGACTCAGCCGAATTACAGCATCTGTTTGAGCAAGGCATGGCAGGCATTTTCTCAACCGAACCTGCTCTTCCAGTTTCTCCTCAATCTGGCTCAGACCAGATGGGAGCAGCAGGATCTACCAGTACAGCATTGCAGAACCCTGAACAGCTAGGATCGGAGGTTGAACCAAAAGCTAAAACGGTGCTAAACCCTGAACAAGCTGGTGCAGTGGGCCAACAATCCTCTCCTGATATCCAGGGGAAAACACCGGCTTCTTCCCAACCTGCATCTTTATTTGAGGAAAGTTCCTCCGATTATTACTTTTTGCAGAATCTGTCTCCAACCATAACCTCTGCTGCCTCTACGCTACCTGCTGGTGACCCATCCGGTAGCAACATGGTGGCCCCGGAACAACTCGGAGGGGCAATAGAAACCCAGAGCCGTGAGCTACAAGGTCAAGGGGAAGGGGAAATCCGAAACCTCAAACAACTTGGGGCACGGAGCACCAGCGAGGCTCTACCCCAGGTTGAGATGCTACCCGGTGCCGAGTTCCTGAGCATTTTAGAGGAAGGGGCTGGTTACATTGCTCTGAGTGAAACAGATCTGCATCAGTCTCTAACCGAACCTCCAGCAGCGGTGCCTCTACCCCCTGGAAGCACACCTAAGTTTTACTTTTTGCCAGACTCAAAACCGGCGGAGTCAAGCTCATCCAAGCTTTCCACTGATCAGCAAACCTCGCAACTGCCCCAGGATAGCTTTGATGTGGAAGCGGTACGGCGAGACTTCCCAATTCTGCACCAGCAGGTTCATGGCAAGCCACTGATCTGGATGGATAATGCTGCTACCAGTCAAAAACCCCAGAGCGTGATCGATACTCTATCCCAGTTCTACGAGCAGGATAATTCCAATGTCCACCGAGGGGCTCATACCCTAGCGGCGCGCTCTACCAATGCCTACGAAGACGCTCGGGAGAAAATTCAACGGTTTCTGGGTGCAAGTTTAGCCAAGGAAATAGTCTTTGTACGGGGTACGACCGAAGGGATTAATTTGGTGGCGCAAACCTATGGTCGCAAGCATGTTAAAGCTGGGGATGAGATTGTGCTCACTACTTTAGAGCACCACTCTAACATTGTACCCTGGCAGATGCTAGCCCAAGAGAAAGGAGCCGTGTTAAAGGTTGCTCCTATTAGTGATCAAGGGGAAATCTTACTGGAGGAATATCAAAAACTGCTCAGCGATCGCACCCGTATCGTTGCCCTGAGTCATGTTTCCAATGTGTTGGGAACGGTGCTGCCCATCAAAACCATGGCAGCTATGGCTCATCGCCATGGTGCTACGGTGGTGGTCGATGGGGCTCAATCGGTTCCCCATTTCCGAACCAATGTTCAAGACCTGGGGGCTGACTTTTATGTTTTCTCCGGTCACAAGCTCTTTGGCCCCACTGGCATTGGTGCTCTCTATGGTAAGGCAGCTTTACTCAAAGAGATGCCCCCCTGGCAAGGCGGTGGCAACATGATTGAGTCTGTTTCCTTTGAAAAAACCACCTTTAACGACATTCCAGCTAAATTTGAAGCAGGTACCGGCAACCTGGCAGCAGCCGTAGGTTTAGGGGCAGCCATTGACTATATCAATCAAATTGGTTTTGAAGCGGCGGCTAAACATGAAGAAGCATTGATGGCTTATGCTACAGCAGCAATGGCAGCCATTCCAGGATTGCGCCAGATTGGCACAGCAGCGGGTAAGGTCAGTACGCTGTCCTTTACTCTTAAGAATATTTCTTCAGAGGATATGGGGAAATTCTTGGATAGTGAAGGCATTGCCGTACGTGCTGGACATCATTGCGCCCAACCCACCCTGAAACGGTTTGGGTTGACTAGCACTGTGCGCCCCTCCTTAGCGTTTTATAACACCTTTGCAGAAGTAGATAAGCTGATTGCAGCAATTAAAAAGGCCAAACACCAGCTATCCTAAAACTCAATATAAATATCATAATCACGGTAAACGCATCTTGTCAATAAACTGTATTTTTCAATAAACCAGGCTTTATTGCGTTTGTTTACAAGGAATTTTATACATAAAATAGTGTTTATTTAATTTTAAAAACACTATATATAGGAATCCTAGGAATTAGATGCGTTTACTGTTAGAAGCTAATCGTTTAAGAGAACCGATTCTATGGTTTACACATCGGAGCAGCCACAACAGAGTGTAAGTGTTCGTGCAGCCAAGAAACTAGCCTGCACCATGAAATCCCCGCTGCAAATGCGGGCCATTTCACCACGCTGGTTGCTCCAGCTATTGCCTTGGGTTGAAGTGTCAGGGGGGACTTACCGTGTCAACCGACGGGATGTCAGGATTTTAGAGGGTTTTGCCGCAAACGATGACGGAGAAAAGAACATTGACATGTTAAGTTGTCACGAAGGGGAACCCACCCTCACCCAAACCTTTGTTGACTACGATGATAACCCGCCGGAATATCCCTTAAGGGTGGCTCAAACGATTGTGCGGGTGCATACCCGGGTCAGTGACCTATACAGCAATGCCAGAGATCAGTTGCAAGAGCAGTTGCGCTTGACTATTGAAGCGCTAAGGGAGCGCAAGGAATGGGAAATTGTCAATAACGATGGCAATGGTGATCCAGACCGAGCCTTTGGGTTACTCCACAAGGCGGATCCTTCCATGCGACTCTCAACACGCACAGGTCCCCCTACCCCGGATGATTTGGATGAACTCCTAGCTAAGGTGTGGAAACAACCTGCTTTTTTCTTGGCCCACCCTAAGGCGATCGCCGCCTTTGGTCGGGAATGCACTCGTCGTGGGGTTCCCCCAGCCACAGTGAACCTGTTTGGATCGCCCTTTATCACCTGGCGTGGAGTTCCCATTATTGCCAGTAATAAACTTGCTGTGGACGCCAAAGGCAAATCCAATATTCTGCTGATGCGCGTGGGTGAAGCGCAGCAAGGAGTGGTAGGGCTGCGTAAAACCGGCTTGATTGGCGAACATGAAGAGATTCCAGGTGTGTCCGTGCGGTTGATGGGCATTGACCAGAAGGCGATCGCCTCCTACCTCGTCACTCTTTACTTTTCCACCGCCGTACTGGTTCCCGATGCTTTGGGGGTACTAGAAAATGTAGATATTGGCCGCTATTATGATGAAGATCCAAATATTGACATCTCCCCCGGTTAAAACACGGAGGATTCTATGAGGATGTTACGCAGCAGCGGTTTTCCCGTACTGCTATCGGCTTTCGCCGACGCTTCGCGAACACTTCTCATTCGATATGATTTTTTAAGAGAATTAAAAACGTCATACCGATGCGGGAGTGTCAAAGCTCCCCTACCCACCT
>NZ_JAAHIE010000242.1:0-10700 GCF_010671945.1 Moorena sp. SIO4E2 | reverse complement strand
CCCCAATGTCACAAAGCCACTCAGACATGGACATCATCGGAGTAATCCCGCTACCTGCTGAAATGAACAGCAGTTTATTAGCAGAATGGTCAGCACAGG
This sequence comes from Moorena sp. SIO4E2, assembly GCF_010671945.1. Lineage (NCBI taxonomy): Bacteria > Bacillati > Cyanobacteriota > Cyanophyceae > Coleofasciculales > Coleofasciculaceae > Moorena > Moorena sp. SIO4E2. The sequence continues at coordinate 10,601 of NZ_JAAHIE010000242.1, read as the reverse complement.
TAAATTTCCCCATTGGGCCATTTAATCTTACCTCGGATCCAACTTTGATGTTGTCGTGCAACCAGTTAGACACCAAACCCGCTGGTACATTAGGAGCATCCGCTGGTGCTGGCACTCGCTTGACGGTAATTTCCAAAGTATAAGGACGTGAGGGGGCTGACGAGATGGAGTAGGAACGCTTAACTGCTTTGCCATCAATATCCAAATCCAGAGTGACGAACTGACCTGGCTTGTAGCTGAACAACATTGGCGGGTCAGCGACAAAGCGAAAGGTCTTGACATCATGGGTCTGATCAATGATCTGTATACAGCGGACAGTAATCTTACCCTTAGTCCACCGCTTCATCCCAGTGCTATTGTCATCTACCACTGGCTTCTGTTCCTGGTTAGAATCATACAGCTGTAGTTCTTTGACCAGCAGGACAAAGTCACCGATGCGGATAATATCCTGTTCCCTCAGGAGCCAGTTCTGGTTAACATCCATCTCCTCATTATTGATCCGAGAGCCATCGGTGCTACCGAGGTCAGCAAAGTAATACTTTCTCCCTTGGCATAGGATTCTGGCATGTACACGACTCACTACAGGACTATCCAGAACTAGGTCACAACTCGGGTGACGACCAATAAGATACTCACCTTGAATCCCAGTTTCCGGTTTCAGAGTTTTTTCCTGTAACTCGTTGGTTTGAGAGTTGATAAGTATAGTTTTAAGCATGTTTCGTGTCACTCCAGATTACCGCAATAATCGGTCAATTGTGTCAATTACTCAGGACTTACCCATAAACTCTGCCGCTAGGGTGGGTTGATAACACACGATACTATATAAGGGCATTTGCGTTTGTTACCCGATTTGACATAAGTCCTGGTAATGAACTATGAGAGGATGATCTATGCTAACTTCAGGTGCGACCCGTGGCGAATTTAATTCTTAATGGGTCAAGCGCACCTAACAATTGAATTAACACTTGATACCAGCATCATACTTAGTACCCTTGACCTCTCGCAAAAGTTCAGGGGAGGCGCGCGTTCCAATGGGCAGGTAAACTGCCTAAGGCGCGCTTTCCGCTTGAAGAATTAAATTACGGGGTCGCGCCTCTTGGGTCGCGCCTCTTGGACACATCCCTATATACTTCTCAGCCTTTTGGTAATTTTTTATGCAACAGGATTTTCTGAAAGCAGTTTTCAATTGGGTGAGGTAGAAATTCCTTGGTTTTAGGGAACAGGGAAAAAATCTTGTGTACCTCATAGTGAGGATAGCTCAATTGAGAACTGCTATAAGTACCTAGAGATAACTTCTGATAGCTAATAGCTGACGCCTGCATGCTTACCTTGGAATCGCGACCAAGATTATTTCGATGCTGAAACTTTTGATATCATGCAACGTCTGTAGTAGTCAGCCAGAAGCTACAGCATTTGATAATCCTGGCTGTTCAGACTATTGATGTGTTGAGGAAGATTGATCTCAATGAAATATCCGATTCGAGTGTTATTATCACTCGTGACCCTATGTACTATTGGCTTAGGGACCGATAACGTATCTGCTGAATCGAATCGATGTGGCCAGATTCGTGCTGTGCGTCGCTTGGCGATTAGCGAAAACTTAGATAGCGATAATCTAGCTACCCTAGAATATAAATACTGTGGAAATAGTAACCCACGTTCATCAAGTATTGAGTCACTACAAACTTCTTCTCAAGATTGCTTCGACCTGACCGTCATGGCCAAACTAGCCAGTATGACAGAAGAGGCAAAAAGCTTTCTGGGTATGATTGAAAGTTTAAAACAAGTTACCTGCAAACTTCCTAGGCAAGATCAGAGGTCTTCGTTATACTGGCCAAATGGTAAAACAGCCAAATGGGGATCAAATTGGTATTATCCAAACGGTAATAGGCTTAATTATGGATCTATTTTTTACTATCCAAATGTCAAAAGATTTAATTATGAGTCTATTTTTTACTATCCAAATGTCAAAAGATTTAATTATGGGTCTATTTTTTACTATCCAAATGGTCAAAGGTTTAATTATGGGTCAATTCTGTATAATCATAAGGGTAGACGTACTTCAGTGGATAGTTTCCTGACCCAGGGTTGTAGTATAGTTAGCACCACAGAATGCGATCGCATTCTCACATACATCAACCGCGATGACCGGAACCGCGATGACTCGAACCGCTCTGAAACCGAGAGTAAAGAGGATTTCTTGCGGGATTTGTCAATCATGCAAATTCTTGACAGGCTTACTAGAGTAGCTGATTAAACCTCAGGGGGTAACAAGCAGCCTTTTTAGCTCCTAAGGGTGTAGAGCTCCAGCTTGGCACTGGGTTTGGGGTGTAGAGAATCATTGCAGCCGTCATTTAAACCCTAGACTATATTGATTAACTTGAACTTAGCCTAGGCATCCGTTTATAATTACCTGTCATTGTTTAGTGATAATTTTTTAGCCAAGTTGGGAGCTCAATAGAACTGGACACCCCTTCAGCCAGTAAGCATATGCGCTACGCGCACGCTACGCGAACAGTGGTCAGTGGTCAGCTATCATGGTCATTTTCTTCAAAAGCACCTCAAGTAGCGTGGCACAGGCTTCTAGCGTGACACAGGCTTCGACGCTGTGACCTAACCCATAAGCTAATAGCTGAATACTGATAGCTCAATACTGATAGCTGATCGCAATCTTAATTAGGATGTAAGATCGCTATAGGCTATATGGCCACGTGTGTGAGGATTTCTCTAAATGCGAGTTTTATTACTGTATCCCTTATTTCCGAAAACGTTTTGGTCTTATGACAAAATCCTTGAATTAGTTAATCGCAAAGTTTTATTGCCACCCTTAGGTCTAATTACTGTTGCTGCATTATTACCTCAAGACTGGGAATTTAAACTTGTTGACCGCAATATCCGAGACGTAACCGAAGCAGAATTTGAATGGGCAGATCTGGTGATAATCTCAGCAATGATTGTCCAAAAAACCGATGCCCTAAACCAAATTAAAGAAGCCAAACGACGTGGTAAATTAGTGGCATTTGGGGGACCTTATCCTACCTCTTTACCAGACGAAGGAAAGAAGGCAGGGGTGGATTTTCTCATCCTAGATGAAGGAGAAATCACCCTACCGATGTTTGTAGAAGCTTTACAGCGAGGGGAAACTAGTGGAACGTTTCGCACTACAGAGAAACCCGATGTCACTCAAACCCCAATTCCCCGCTATGATTTGTTAGAGCTTGATGCCTATGATTCAATGTCAGTGCAGTTTTCGCGGGGATGTCCTTTTCAGTGCGAATTCTGCGACATCATTATTCTCTATGGCCGCAAATCGAGAACAAAGGAACCAGCCCAGCTTCTCAAGGAATTGGATTATCTGTATGAATTAGGCTGGCGGCGTGGTATCTTTATGGTGGATGACAATTTTATTGGGAATAAGCGTAACGTTAAGCTACTTCTGAAAGAGCTAAAAGTATGGCAGAAGGAGCATCAGTATCCCTTTCGATTTAATACTGAGGCATCTGTAGACCTAGCTGCGGATTCAGAATTGATGGAATTGATGGTGGAGTCTAACTTTGATGCTGTATTTTTAGGAATTGAAACACCGGACGAAGAAAGCCTTAAACTAACCAAAAAATTCCAAAATACTCGCAGCTCTCTAACGGATGATGTAGATAAAATAATTCGTGCGGGATTGCGACCAATGGCAGGGTTTATTATTGGTTTTGATGGAGAGAAACAAGGAGCAGGTTCCCGGATTATTAGTTTTGTTGAACAGGCTGCTATCCCTACAGCCATGTTTGGCATGTTACAAGCGTTACCCAATACTGCTCTGTGGAATCGTTTAGAAAAAGAAGGGCGTTTGCGAGATAACACTAAAAAAGATATCAATCAAACCACCTTAATGAACTTTGTTCCTACTCGTCCCATTGAAGAGATTAGTCAAGAATATATCGAAGCATTCTGGAAGCTATACGAACCTGAACGCTATATAGACCGTGCCTATAAATGTTTCTTAAAGCTTGGCCCCCCTAAATGCAAAGCCCCATTCAAAATGCCAGAGTTGGTAGATTTGAAAGCTTTGGCGACTGTAATTTGGCGTCAAGGGTTTAAGCGCAGTACTCGCTGGAAATTCTGGCATCATTTATTTGGTATTTTCAGGCACAATCCAGCTGTGTGGGAACATTACCTTACTCTATGCGCTCACAACGAACACTTTCTCGAATATCGTCAAATTGTCCGAGATGAAATTGGAAGACAGTTAGTTGATACTAATCCTAAGTTGATGGATAAAGAATTAATAGAGATATAGCAACTATTAGCAACGTTTGAGGGACTTAAGGCAAAAGGCAAGAGGCAAAAGGCAAAAGGGAATAGCGATGCAACGCTACTCCCTACTCCCTACTCCCTACTCCCTACTCCCTACTCCCTACTCCCGACTCCCGATTCCCTAAGACGAAAGTCCATCACCCAATTAGCTGCGATCTATGGGCTTGATACTTAAATCTCTCAAGGTGAAGGTGAAGTCGAGTTTTTTGGTTGTGTTAATAAATTCAATGATGACTTCAGTAGCAACTGCTGTAGTCATCAGCACTAAATTCCGAGCTAATGGATAATCACAAACATCATCATTAACTGGGGAAGGGACTCGATAATTTTCAGTCCAAATTATCTCACTGTAGTCTTCTGCTAACCCAACATGAAGACAAGGAGTTTGGGAACTATCACAGTAATCTTTTACGGCTTGACGAGCGACACTGTTATCAAAGGTGTCAATGACTAAAGTAGAATTAGTCAGTAATTGTTTGGTATTAGCTGTGGTTAATTCCTTGACCTTAGCCTCCAATTTTACCCCAACCGCTTGGTAGAGGGAATGAGCCAGGATTTTGGCTTTATGGGCACCAATATCAGAGCGGTAGTAGGGTTGGGTAGAAAGATTGCGCTCTTCAATGCGATCGCAATCAATAACCTTGAGCTTTCCAAAGCCTGAACGAGCCAAATTTTCGGTAATATTAGCTCCAAGTGCTCCGGCACCACACACGGTCACGGGGTAGTCACGTAACTGGGCCATGACTTGGGAGGTACGGTAGAGTTGTTCGTGGTAAAAAATTGACATCATCCTAATCCCAATATCGTGCCTCAATCACCCCAACCAAGGACTGTAAATCAAAATCGCGATCGCGTCCACTTAGACAAATCCCGGAACTGATTACAGTTAGATCCTGTTTAGATATCGCTGATATATGGTGTTTACCGTCAGCAGTGCTCCAGCGCACCTGCCAGAATTCTCCCCGGTCATGGAACTGTTGCAGTGCTCCCCCACCCATTTCCAAAGCTTGCTCCAGCCGTTTGTGATCCCGTTGATGCTGCCTTTTATCTTTAAACTCTTTAGTCTGTTGTCTTACCAAGTCATAAACTATTCTCATTTCTGGGGTCACCCCCTTTAAATCCAGTTCTTCAGGTGGTGTTACTTGCTTTAACTGCTCTGTGAGTTGTTCTGCTAGTAAAGGATCTCCCTTACGGTCAAGCTGCTGAAACCACCAAGCCTTACCATCCCCACGAGCTACCACTTGTTCAAAGGCTACCCCGCCCTCTACCAGATGGACAGCAATAGGTTTAACCGTGCCAAAGCGCTGACGAGCATCGGATTCATTGACTGGATACCCTAGCCAGGTCTTTCCCGACAATTGATAAGCTAGTCGTAAACGCAACGGTTGGAGCAGTTGCCAATAGTCCTCAAGTTGAAACACATCTGGCTCTTCTATCACAGTTGCGACTTGATCGCTGACTGGCTGAAAAATACCCCATCCTTCAAACTTACGAGGCTTAGGGGAGAAGGTATAAATCATTCCAGCAACACGAGTTCTTACCCTTCCCCCACGTACACAGGGAGCGAGGAATTGATTTTCACTCAGTTGCGTTTCCTTTGCAGCAATTTGATTGATGAGGTCGAGGATATTTGCCATGATCCTGCTCGATTGTATTAATAATGTGCAAGTCGCCAGAGCAAAAGCGTTCGTCACTTAGAAGGAACTCCGCCGGTGAGTTACTACACACTCTTTAAATGATGGCTACTTCTAAGCCCACATTCCGGGTTCTTCGCGCCTTCCTCGCTTCACGCCCGTTACGTTAGAGTAACGGTACTATTCCTCTCGTACTATGTATGTAAGCTCTGGCTGTTAGGGCACACAAGTCGGTGAAATTTATAGAGGTGCGGATTCCAAACTTATAAGCCAAGTTTGATCCCAAGATTAGACTGGGTGACTGGATATACTGCTTCATCAGGAGTTATCAAGTCAGTCCAATTCTTAGAGGTGCAACTACTTATAGCTATCTAAACCTTGTCAAACATTATCCATTGTTTTATAATTAACTAAGTTAGTAACTTGTTTAACTTCGGAACACTACCGCCCAACGAAGAACTAAAAGCGAAGGCAGCTGGTCGTAAGTTAAGCGACGTAAAATAATGGACTGAGTGAAGTTACAGTGCGGTTTGAGAGTAGGCAGCAGAGCCTCCATTAATAAAATTAGCGCAATGCTTTTGGCATTGCTTTGTCGGCAACAACCATTAGTTTTCACGCTTTGCTATACCATCGTCTTATCTGCTTGTGAGTAGGTTTGTACAGGTTAAATGTTGCACTACTTATCATTTCGCACCGGTAGCGGTGTATCCAGAATCTCCATCAATAAGTCTAGCCGTGATGGACGAGTCATCAGTGGAACCAGGTTTGGTAGAGAATAGTAATCTCCAGCAAAGGTAAAGGTTTCTACTGGCACGTCTTGCTCCTTTAGTTTACTTTCCACCCAGTCGTAGGAGTAACCAACTCGGACAATAATCACATTGGGCATCAATCCCAATTCACGAGAGTAGGTCTTGTAAACTTTACCAAAGTAAGGTGCTGTGTTTTCACCTTCATCCGTAACCAAGATAATCTGGTCAACCGCCTGCTTCCGAGAACGCATTACTTCTAAAGCACAACCAATGCTAGTCCCACCCCCTGCCTTGATGTGCCTGAAGGCACTTTCCCAGTCACTCAACTCTTTTCCTTGAGCCTTAACTGGGTAAGGCATGGTATCGAAGGCATACACAAACAGCTCAGCTTCAGTAATACCAGAGATTAGGGCTGCCAGCCGCTTACCAACTTCAATGGCTTTGTCCATTGAACCGGACTTGTCCACTAGTAGAGCAGTGGGCTTGGTAATGGTACCTTTGCGCTTTACTTGCTCATTGGTAACTTGTTTTAACTTAGCAAGAGTTTGAGTATCTAACTGAGCAGCCTCAGCGGCAACTTGTGCCTTGAACGCAGAAACGCGATCGCTTGTCTGTGCCTGTTCTAGCTTTGCCTCAATCAACTCCTTGACCTGTGGGTGTTCCATCGCACCCCGCCCTTGGAGGGATTTGAGATTATTAATTACCTCTTGGGGTGTCATGGAATTAATTAGCGCCACCAAAACCGTAGGAGTGACAGAGCGCACAGCACCAATGGCGATGGTGTAGGGAATCTTATGTTCAACAATCAATTGCGCCTGTTCAGCAGCAGTTTCAGTTTTCGCTAACTGCTTCAGTATCCAAGCTAAAGAACCTTCTGGAGGATTGTCCTTAAATAATACAGCATCTGCTCTAGAGCTAGGCTTAATATGTAAACTAGCATAGAGATGCTTCATCGCCTTTCGACCCCGCAATGCTGCTCGGTCAAACAATGCTGGAGTTTTTTCCCGTGTCTTAAGGTAGCGCCGCACTGCTGTTCGAGCCGAACGAGGCACCTTATTGCGCTGCTGCTTCATGAAATCCACTACTCGTGCCACCTGGTATGGTGGGAATTTTTGCAGCATCACAAAGCCAGCATCTCGGTGTTCGGTCAAATTGCTAGTCAACAAATGACCTAGAAACACTTCTTTGTGGTCCCGGACATCCCCGTGACCCTCGTACCAAACGGCTAAGTGACCGTAAAAAATTGGGTCAAGTTCTACCATCAGTTGGTGCAATTCTGTCACTTGCTCCAGCTTACGATGGGGTGTAGTTAATAAACTGTTTAGTAATTCTAAACGCAGGTCACGCTCTTCAGTTTTCATAGGATTAACCTCCTATGCTCCTATGTAATTTCTGGACAAATCTATAAGTTATTTGGTTGTTTGGTTGTTAGCTTATTGGGTTGTTTAGTTAAAGGTTGAAGGTTTAATAATTAATAAAAATTTACCTAAAATACATCAACTAAGCCACGATTTATTAGCAGTGTTTTGAATTACCTTGTCTTGATGCAGTCGCTCATGGGGGGAACCCCCAAGACCGCGCTGCATCGCTTAATTTTTAAATGCTTTGGTTATAGCAGTGAAAACCACTAGAATTAGGGTGCCCGCGCAAGTTAGTAAAGCTTTTGAAAACATGATGCTCTATCCATTTGAGCTACAGCGGCAAATAGCGCCACTGATAGGATTCGAACCTATAACCTTCCGATTCGTAGTCGGTAGTATGTAAGCTTCAGCAGTTAGGGCGCGGGGGTAAATTTGTAACACTTGCTTCTGTGCAAGTTAATAAAAGATTGATAGGAACTTATAACATTCCTTTAACCAGTACTTTGATCACTCTGTAGCATGATTTGTAAATTATTTATAGAAGGTTGAATCAATCGCGCAAGTTCAGAAAGCCGTTGTTTCACACACGGGATTTGAACCCGCATATTCTCGATGATAAGTCAAGTGCCTTTCCATTTGGCTAGTATGAAAGCTTTCCGGGTCAGGGCGCGAAGGTGACTCAGTGAATTTTAAATTCTTTGGTTATGCCAGTAAAACCACTCTAATTGCACTAGAATTGGGGTGCCCGCGCAAGTCAATAAAGCTTTTAATAAAATGATGCTCTATCCATTTGAGCTACAGCGGCAAATAGCGCCGCTGATAGGATTCGAACCTATAACCTTCCGATTCGTAGTCGGTAGTATGTAAGCTTCAGCGGTTAGGGCGCGGGGGTAAATTTGTAACACTTGCTTCTGTGCAAGTTAATACAAAATTGATAGGAACTTATAATAGTTTTTTAACCAGTACTTTTATCACTCTGTAGCATAATTTGGAAATTATTCCTAGAAGGTTGAATCAATCGCGCAAGTTCAGAAAGCCGTTGTTTCACACACGGGATTTGAACCCGCATATTCTCGATGATGAGTCAAGTGCCTTACCATTTGGCGAGTATGAAAGCTTTCCGGGTCAGGGCGCGAAGGTGACTCAGTTATTTTTTAAATTGTTTAGTTATGCCAGTAAAACCACTCTAATTGCACTAGAATTGGGGTGCCCGCGCAAGTCAATAAAGCTTTTAAGAAAATGATGCTCTATCCATTTGAGCTACAGCGGCAAATAGCGCCGCTGATAGGATTCGAACCTATAACCTTCCGATTAGTAGATCGGTAGTATGTAAGCTTCAGCAGTTAGGGCGCGGGGGGAAATTCCGAACAATTGCTCCTGTGCAAGTTAACAAAAGCTTTATAGCAACTTACGACCGTCCTCACCAAGCATGGCTTAGCAGTGGACACGCACGCCAAATCTCTGTAAGACAATGGCTTAGTGCTCGCGCTCCTCGGTTACCCGAGTTCGCTACCTTAGGATCGTTATCTGTGTGTAGGCTTCTTGAGATTAGGGCACAGGACAAAAGGTTTAACCTTTTAACACCTTTTAACCATAAACCTTTTAACCACAAACCTTAACCATAAACCGCTTCAGGTCTTATAATCAGATTGCGGTTGGTACTGCGGTCGATGACATAAGAGGTAAAGCGCTCTGGGGCTACATCAAAGTACTTCGCGAGTTGCTGTTTAACAGCGGTATCGTTCATACTTTTGGCTATACCCAGCTGACCTTCAGCAATGTCGTAGGAACGACCTTCAAACCGAACATGAATCATTGGGCATCCCTCCTTGTAGCGTGATGTTTTCTCTTTAACCTTACTTTTATACTACAAGTATATTACAAATGTGTCAAGTCCTTGGCAAAAAATTTTTTAGGATTTAGGGATAACTGAGGTATTTGACTTATTTAACCCTTAAAAGCAGGCAGATTCATTAGACCTTATACTAGCGACGGTAACTTGGGGCTGATATCGTGAGATTTTTCGCGACCCGATTAAAGCTCAACTAGCCGAGTGTTTATCTCAAGATGCCAAATTTTACAGTAAAATTTCATTATTTAATACAATCGAGCTCACAATATTGAAATTAACTTTAAGCAAGCAATAGATGAGCAACTTTAAGGATCAAGTGGCACTAATCACAGGAGCTTCCTCTGGCATTGGAGCAGCTCTTGCTCATGAATTAGCCCGTCAAGGAGCCAATGTGGTACTCCTAGCTCGGCGAGCAGAACGATTAGAAGCCATAGCTTCACAAATTGATCCCAACGGTCAACGTGTACTTGCTATGCCCTGTGATGTCACAAAGGATGGTGACCTGGATAAAGCCGCAACCTTTGCCCGTAGTAAGTTCGGCAAAATTGATATCGTTGTTGCTAATGCTGGCTGGTGCAACATTTAACCTCTCTAAACCTACCCATCAGCAGGAATGATCTGTATAGCACCAGGTGAAAACCTGGTGGTTGTTGCCGACAAAGCGCGGATCATTATGTTCCGCGCGCCATTCCAATCC